>JALONF010000282.1 GCA_025455085.1 Ignavibacteriaceae bacterium | reverse complement strand
TTCCTTGTCGGATACGGTTTGTTTACATTCAGTGGAGATGTTAACAAAGCATATATAAGTTTGATGAACATAATCATCATCGTCATTCCGCTTGTGTCAATCATTTTTGGTTCAATTTATTTTTATAACTCCAGAGAATTTATAGAGATGATGTTAAGCCAGCCGATTGACAGAAAATCTCTCTTCCTCGGAATATTTTTAGGGACCGCAATCCCGCTTTCTGCAGGATTTGCAATTGGTTTTTCAATCCCGTTTCTTCTGTTTGGAAAAGTAAGTGAGCAAATTGATGGATTTATTTTACTTCTCCTCATCGGTGTGATGCTGACTTTCATTTTCATTGCGCTTGCTTTTTTAATTTCTGTTAAGCAGGATGACAAATCAAAAGGACTTGGACTCGCAATTTTAATCTGGCTGGTTCTTGCGGTTGTTTATGACGGATTCGTTTTGCTGATAATTTATAACTTCCAGGATTACCCGCTTGAAAATGCAATGATAATTCTCAGTGCATTAAATCCTATTGATCTTGGACGGATTTTATTTTTGATGAAGTTTGATATAGCCGCATTGATGGGTTACACAGGTGCAGTCTTTCAGAGATTTTTTGGAAGTTCATTGGGAATGATTGTTTCATTTGTGTGTTTATTCATCTGGATATTCGTTCCATTCTACTTGAGCAGAAGGTTTTTTAAGAAAAAGGATTTTTAGATTCTCAGCAGCTTCCTTCCCTTGCTTCTTTCAATTTAAACCCATATCTTTAATCAGATAAAAATATCTGATTTGATAAATGACAGTAATTTTCTCTAAAAAGTGCGAATATGGAATGCAAGCGATACTTTACCTTGCTGCACGGGAAAAGGGAACTTTGGTTTCTGCAGACGAGATATCAAAGGTTCTGAAAATTCCCCGCGAGTTCGTTTCCAAAATTCTTCAAAGCTTAAGGGACAGTGGACTCATTTCATCAAGCAAAGGGAAGTCCGGCGGTTTTTCACTTGCCAAACCTGCTTCTCGGATAAAACTTATTGATGTTGTTGCTGCGATTGACGGACTCGAGATGTTCGACAGTTGTGTGCTCGGCTTTCAGGAATGTTCACCGACGCATCCTTGTCCCGTTCACAATACCTGGGGTCCACTGCGCACACAAACTTACGATATGCTCACTTCAGAAACGATTGATAAACTGAAAGAGAAAACTTTGCACAAGATCAGCAGTCTTTGATATTTTTTTATGGTATAATCAGACTTATATATCCGATATGAATAATACAATAGAAAAAGAAAAAAGATTCCGAAATAAATTCGGAATGACAGAGCAGAGGTCAGACAATAATGAACCGGTTGTCATGCTGAACTCGTTTCAGCATCTTCCTACACAAGAGAGACCCCGGATCAAGTCCGGGATGACAGTGAAAAAGAAAATTGTCAGGAACAAAGAGAAAGGAATTCAGAAAATCAGATTTGTTGTACAGACATTGTTTGCACTTCTCTGTATCTGGATCGGCGTTGAGTTTTATCAGTTCATTCAATACCTGGAAACAAGTGGAGCGACAGCATTTTCATCTCGACCACCGGGAGTTGATGGCTTTCTACCGATAAGTTCGTTTATGAGTTTTTATTTGTTCCTGATGACCGGAGAAATTCACACAGCACATCCGGCAGGATTTTTTATTTTCTTTGCTATTGTTCTTGTCTCGATAGTTTTTGGAAAAGCATTTTGCAGCTGGCTTTGTCCAGTCGGATTTCTATCGGAACTGATTGGTGATTTCGGAAAGAAAATTTTCAAGAAAGATATTAAGCTTCCGAAGTTGCTGGATTATCCTCTCCGCAGTCTAAAATATTTATTGCTCGGATTTTTGTTCTACTCGGTTTTCTTCCTGATGAGTACAACAGCATTAAAAGCATTTCTTGATAGTCCATACAATCTTGTTTCAGATGTGAAGATGTATTACTTCTTCGTTGAAATTTCAAAATTCTCCCTGATAGTAATCGGGATTTTATTTCTGCTTTCAATTATACTTCGCGGATTCTGGTGCAGATATCTTTGTCCTTACGGTGCATTACTTGGAATTACATCGTTATTGAGTCCGAATAAAATCAAACGAAATCCTGTCAGCTGTATTGATTGCGGACTTTGCAATAAAGCTTGTCCTTCATTCATAAAAGTTGATCAAGTTAAAACTGTTATTTCAGATGAATGCACTACATGTTTGAACTGCGTTGATGTTTGTCCTGTTGCTGATACACTTCAACTTGAGACGGTTGTTGGAAAGAAAAGGTTAAATAAAAGATTAGTAGCGATCGGAGTTGTTTCAACTTTTATGCTTGTCACCGGTTTCGGAATAATAACCGGAAAGTGGCAGAATAATATTTCGAAAGAAGAATACCTGATTTTATACAAGGATATGGATTCATTCGGTCATCCGACAGGAACTGAAGCCGTGAAGAAGTTTAATGAAGATGCATTGAAGAATAATGCAAATACTGAAAATCAATCTGATAAAGGAAAGAATAAATAATGTAAGTCTGAGCAGTTCGACAAGCTCACAATAAATTTGTCGAGGACAGACCGTCACTACGACGAGCTCTGTGTGACACTGAATTTTGGAAATAATAAAATTAATATGAGGTAAACAAAATGAGTGAATTAAAGTTAAAAGATGCAAAGGTCGAAGATTTGATTGAAAAAACTCTCGCAGAAATTGTCACAAATAATATTCGCTCTGCAATTGTGTTTGAAGAATACGGTCTGGACTTTTGCTGTAAAGGGAATCGCGGACTAAAAGATGCATGTGCTGATAAAAATATCGATTTGCAGAAAATCGTAGATGAATTAATAATTCTTTCACACAACGGTAACGGTGAAGAAAATCCAAATGATTGGCAGCTTGACTTCCTTGTTGATTACATTATAAATAACCATCATCAGTACGTAAGAAGAATGATCCCGGTTATCACTTTGCACGCTGATAAAGTTGCATCTGTGCATGGAAAAAATCATTCCGAAACAATTCAAATTGCAGATTTGTTTCTTGCAGTACGAGAAGAACTTGAAATGCACATGATGAAAGAGGAGAGAATATTATTCCCTCAAATAAAACAGATGGTTTTAACTCAAAAAGAAAATAGTCAGTTTTTCCCGCCGTCTTTCGGAACGATTCAGAATCCGATAAGAATGATGGAATACGAACACACAAATGCAGGCGATGCATTAAGTCAAATAAGGGAACTGAGCAATAATTATACTCATCCGGAAGATGCATGTAATACTTTTAAAGCTCTCTTCTCTGAGCTGAAAGAGTTTGAAGAGGACCTGCACAAGCACATTCATCTTGAGAATAATATCCTATTTCCGAAGTCCATTATACTTGAAACAGAATTACTGAATAATCAAATTTAAACAGAGGTGTATCCTTAAAATGAAACAATATATTTTATTAGTAAGCATTTTCTTTTCAATTATTCTTGCATCTACTAACATCTCTGCACATTGTGACAGCATGGAAGGTCCGGTAGTTAAAGCATCACAAAAAGCACTTGAAACAGGAAACAT
>JALONF010000033.1 GCA_025455085.1 Ignavibacteriaceae bacterium | reverse complement strand
AGAAAGTTTTTTAATATTGGTTGAAAGTGAATACTCCATAGCAGCACCTGGCTGAATAAATGGAATGACTTCTTTCCTGTCACCCATCTGAACTAAAGCTCCCAGGTAAGCTCTTTGCTGCTTCATCTGGTCTCTCTCCCGAACGTTTATCATTATCGGTTGAATACCGCTCTGCTGAGCTTTCATTTCGCTTTCCTGGTTTTCGCTTGGATTTATAAACTCATAAACAATAAGTCCATCCGAGTTGCTTGAGTATTCAATAAGCATATCACGAAAATCCTGACGAACTTGTTCAACGTTCGGAGGCAAGTCTTCAGAGAAGTAGGCACTTATGGTAACCGGTTCGCTTAGTTGACTCAAAATATCTTTTGTTGCATTACTTAATGTGTAGCGCTGATCAGCAGTATAATCAAGCCGAAAGAAAAATCTGGAGGCAATCAGGTTAACCAGAAATAATATTCCTAAAACTAAAAGTATTGATGTCCGGACTTTTTTACGTGTAAGCATATTCCCTCCTCACTCCACAATATTTCTTTTTGATAGTGAGGTCTCTGCCAGCATCAATCCGAGAAAGGTTATCGAGAAGAAATAAATAAGATCGCGGGAATCAATTACTCCTCTTGAAATCGAATCAAAGTGAGATGACATACTTAAAAAGTTTAATATCTGACTGATTGTTCCTGTAAAACTACTCGACAGAACATCAAATATTATCAGGAAAAATACTCCAATGAAAAGAGCAAGTAAAAACGAAACTATCTGATTATTTGTTATACTGCTTGCGAAGAGTCCTATTGCAATATAAGCCATACTCATTAATATCATTCCAAAGTAACCGCACCATACTGCCCCATGGTCAATCGGTCCTATCGCCCAAACCGTGATATAGTAAGGTATAGTTAACGCAAGTGCAACTGATATCAGAATCAAGCAAGCGATAAATTTTCCAAGAATAACCTGCCAGTCTGATACTGCTTTTGTAAGAAGGAGTTCAATTGTGCCGATTCTTTTTTCTTCAGCAAGCATTCTCATTGTCAAAGCAGGAATAAAGAAGAATAACGTAAAATAAGCTATTGAAAAAAATGGCTGAAGTGTTGCCTGTCCGATTAGAAATATATCCGAGCCAAACAGCCAGGTAAAGAATCCGCCGATGCCGAGGAATACGACAATGAATATGTATGAGACCAGCGAATCAAAAAATGAATTGAACTCTCTTTTTGAAATAACCCAGATTGCGTGCATAGTTAATTAGTAGTTAGTTCTCTGAAAATGTCTTCTAATTTTGTTTCAATAGGTGTCATCTCAGTCAACACCCAGTTCTTCTGAACACAAAGCTTAAAAATATCTTTACGTGAGTTTTGATTTTCTTTACTTGTTACATAGAATGAATCATTTGACTCTTTTACGAAATCTACGACTGCGACTGAATCTAATCCCTTTAATGCGCTAGCCACCACATCCTTGTTTCCAGAATCTTTTATTTGTATTCGAACCATCTCCTCTCCCCTCGCTCTTTTGCGAAGCATATCAGAAGTGCCATCAGCTACAATTTTTCCTTTATTGATAATTAAAATTCGGTCACATGTCGCTTCAACTTCCGGAAGAATATGAGTACTAAGAATAACAGTTTTATGTTTTCCTATTTCTTTGATTAATTTTCTTATTTCTACAATCTGATTTGGATCCAGTCCAGTTGTCGGTTCATCGAGGATTAAAATTTCCGGATCGTGAATCATCGCCTGAGCTAAACCCACTCTCTGCCTGAAACCTTTAGAGAGTTCGCCAATTTTTTTGTGCTTCTCAACATTGAGCCCGCAAACGTAAACCATCTCACCAATCCTATCCTGTATTTTATCTTTTGGAACTCCCTGTAAATCAGCAACAAACTTCAAGTATTCCAGTACTGGCATATCGTAATAAAGCGGATTATTCTCGGGCAGATAGCCGATTTTTTTCTTTATTTCATCCTGATACTCAAGAATCGAAAGGTCGTTCACTTTGGCATCGCCATCGGATGGGGCCATATAGCAGGTTAGTATTTTCATAGTTGTGGTTTTACCTGCACCATTGGGGCCAAGAAAGCCGAGTATCTCTCCGGTTTTTACTTCAAAAGAAATATTATCAACAGCCCTTTGAGCTCCGAATTTTTTAGTCAGATTATTTACAACTATACTCATTTTACTTTATCGTTTTTTTAACGGGTGCAAAGTTAAAAACTCGCAAAAATAAATTCAACAGTATTAAGACAAAAAATTAAATTAGTAGTTTCTTCGATTATAAAAATAATTTGAAATGTTGATGGAGAAAGTTTATCTTGCCACTCAGAATGTGTTAAAACACAGTGGATCATAAACTAATTGGAGTTTTTATGAATAAAAGTATTCTCATTTTTTCATTTTTACTTTCCATTTTTCTATTCAACACAACTTTTTCATTACCCCGTTTTGCGGTAAGACTTGGAGATAAGTGTATTGATTGCCACTATAATCCTACCGGAGGTATCATCAGGAATGAAGATGGATGGAATTTTGGAAAAAATATTATGAGCGCTATTTCTCCCCGCGAACAGGATTTTACCATGACTCCGAAGATAGGAGACAATATTACTTTTGGGTTGGATTACAGAACTCAATTTCTGTACTCATCAGACACAAACAGAACAAGAACAGATTTTCAGCAGATGACTGGTTCCATTTATACTAATGTAGGTCTGGCAAAAAATATTAACCTCATAGGAAGGTATGATTTTATTAACCAGATCTGGGAAGCTTATGGAGTTGCCCACATCCTTCCAAATAACGGTTACATAAAAGCAGGCTCTTTTGTACCCAATTACGGAATTAGGATGGATGATCACACTGCCTATACAAGAGGTGGTGACTTTGGTTTATTATCCAGAAATGGAAGCCAGGGATTAATTTATTCGCCCTTCTACACAGAAGCCGGAGTTGAAGCGGGAATTTATATAAGTAATTGGGCTTTGTTCACGGCGAGCGCCGGTTCCAACTTGCTTTATAACAGAACGCTTTCTAAAGATCCTTCTTATACAACAAGATTAGAATTTTATCCGAAGATAGGAAGAATGGGTTTACTTTTTGGCGGTTCATATGCCGCAGTAAAGATTCCTCATAAAGCAGATTTTTATGGGGGTTTTATGGGTTTTGGTTATAGCCGCTTTTCTCTGCTTGCTGAATTTGATTTAGGGAATAATGTAGTTTCAAATGGTACTAAATCAAATTTTGCAATGGCTGAAGCGGCATACGTCGTTTTAATGGGCTTAGAAGCGGTGGTTCGTTATGATAGATTAGATCCAAATACCTCAGTTGAAAAAGATGAATTGCAGCATATCATTGTCGGATTAGAATGGTTCCCTTATAGTTTTATAGAGATAAGACCCCAGTACCGGTTTATGATTGAAGAACCAAGTATTAAAAATGACGCAGCTGTGATACAGTTCCACTTCTGGTATTAATCTGCAATAAAAAAGAAACCCGATTTCGTTTAGAGATCGGGTTTTTAATACTCACTTAAAATTAACATCACACAGAAGAGTATTTAAGCGGATTATACTCACTCCTCCATATTTCAAAATAGTTTTGCATCCGACCAACGAAGAACTTGGGATCTTCCGAATAAACTTTTCTTCCTATCGACCTTGCATCTCTAAGCAAATCAATTATTCTCCTATCAATAAAATTAATCAGTTCTCTTGTGTGCTGATCGTCCTTGAATTTACTTTGATTGGAAATTATTCTTTCTTTAAGTAAAAATAAATCGTTTGCATCACCGAGTGTATCAGACAATTTTCCGAGAAGTGTGACCAGCGGACTCATTATTTCCGGCCAGAGATTACTCAATATTCTCATTGCATACCATAAATCCTTCACACGTTTTCTCCATTCGTGAACATTCTCTTTCACAGCTTCACTGAATACAGCATACATATATTTTTGCCCCTGTTCATATATTTGCTGAAGGTTCTTTTTGATTAACTTAAAATCATCTCCTGAAAGCGGCCAATCAAAAACGCGGCTTCGTGCAAGAAGCAAATCAGTTGAGAGTGAATTGATAACTGCACTCTTTTTGCTCTTGGCGGTTCTGATAGTTTTATGTTTCTCAACCAAGAAATCTCTGAAAACCGAAAAATCAAAATTCGACATTTCAAGTTCAGCACTTTTTGCCAGCTTATCGAAAGTTAAAATGAGAACAGTACTATCGCGCAGATCAGACAATGTTCTTCCTGCATCACGGTAAAATGCATTTTCTATTTTATATTTTTCTTCACCAATCTCACTACGAATTAGTCTTAATACCGTACGAATTTTCTTAAAATTCTTCCTCGTATCATGAACATCTTCATTAAAAGAACCATTGCCTTTGGATAGATTAAAGACAGACTTATCAATCAGCTCGAGGACAATTCTCTTCAAGCCAAAACTAAGTGTTTCATTATTTTCTAAACAGTAGCTCATGATTAACTTTAATTATAATCGATTGGAAGCGCAACACAATTTATAAAAATTAAGGATGAAAAATTTTCAAAAATCAGAAGGTATATTTTAACAAGCTTTATAGGGCAGAAAATCGTAAATCAACATAATTGAGTATCGGCCAATAAAAAACCCCTAAAACGAACCGTTTTAAGGGTTATTTTGTGGGCCCAGATGGACTTGAACCACCGACCCTCTGATTATGAGTCAGATGCTCTAACCAACTGAGCTATGAGCCCAAAAATTCGAGGCCAAATTTAATATTATTCATCGCTTAATGCAATATAACTGGAGGAGGATTTATTTTGAGTAAGGAGAAAGTAATTTTTCCATTTTACCAATCGTAAGCGGTGCTGAACCTTCAAAGTGGTTGTTTACATTTACGAATAAATCAACTTCGTTATTCTGTAAGTCCTGAATCATTTCAACGATGGTTTTGATTTCCTTATCACGATTAATGTATATCTGATTCCAATTATCGTTGGCCATTTTTTCAATACTTTTTCTGTCAGGTCCGTGTAATCTGATAACTGCCAGATTTTTAATATGATCTTTAAACCTTGAATATACTTCAGTAATCGGCGGCATATAGTAACCCTCAAGAAACACCGGAGCTAAGTTCAGTTCTGAAAGAAATGAAAAATATTTTTCATTTAAGTAATTGGGATTTCTGGTTTCAATTCCAATTGGCGGCACATTCTTTTTAACCCGTTTAATGAACTCAGCAAACCTCAGTTGAAATTCTGATAATGATTTCATTTTCTGCTTGTTCAAATATTCAAATTGAAAGATAAGACAGCCTATTTGTTTTTTTATCGGCTCAATAGCATTTAGGAATTCATTAAATAATTCAACCGAAAGAAAATATGGATTAGGCTTTAATACATCCTCCTTTGCGTCTTTATAAAAATGCGTAAGTGTAATTGAATTTGGAACTTTTATGGTAAATAGAAAATCATCAGGCACAGATTTTCTATACTCTTCGACAACGCTTTGTTGTGGAAATACAACTTTTGCAGGTGGGAAAAGAGACCAGAACCACTGGTCTATTTCAACGGTATAAAATTTTTGGGAATACTCTTTCAGATAGTTTCTTGATTTATTATTTGAATATACTATCCCTTCCCATGACTCGTATTTCCAGCTGCAGGTTCCTATTCGCAACATAGTAATAATTAGTTCTTGAGGAACTCCTGGTTTGTATCTGGTCTTTTCAAGGTATCACCGGAATCATGATTTATTTCATAAATAATTTCGCCGTTGTTGTCATACTGGTACCACATTCCAACTTTTTGTCCCATATTGTAATTACCTTCTTCTCTTTTCTTTCCATCGGGATAATTCCATAACCATAATCCGTCGGGCAAATCATTTTCGAATAAACCTTCTGATTCAATCTGGCCATTAGCATAATAATATTTCCATCGACCGACATTTTTGTTGCTATCTAATTGACCTTCCATTTCAAGAACTCCATCTTTGCTGAATATTCTAAACTCTCCGTGTTTATAACCATCTTTGACATCATACTCAACTATTTGATTATTTACTAAAGCCCTTTCCCTGCCAGTAAACGGAATGTTGCTGTTTTGCTTATATAATAGATTATCTTTTATTATTAGTGATGACTTTGGAGTTTCTTCCTTTGCACAAGAGTAAAACGATATAAAAGATATTATACCAAAAAGAATAGCAAGCTTGTAAAGTTTAGATGCATTCATAATTATTTATTTTTAATAAGGAGTGAATAATAATCTAAATGAGGATTTCTTTGTAACCGGCTAACAATCTTTTTTTAGTCTCCGCTAAATCCTGCGAGATGACTTTTACTTCACCAATAGCCGGCATAAAGTTAGTATCACCGTTCCATCTTGGAACGATATGAAAGTGAATATGCTCTTCGATTCCAGCACCGCCCGCTCTGCCAAGGTTTGCACCTATGTTGAATCCTTGCGGTGAATAAACTTTTTGCAATACTTTTTCAGCCAAAACAATTTCATCCATTAACTCGTGGGACTCTTCAGGAGTTATTTGCTCGATGGAACCAATATGTCTTTTCGGAACAATCATTAAATGGCCATTGTTGTATGGATACAAATTCATTATGACAATTGTGTTCTCAGCCTTCCGGATAACAAGGTTGTTGGGATCCGAGATATCTTTTTCAACTGCTTCACAGAATATACACTTTCCGGCTGACTGTTCAGTCTTGAATGATTCTATGTAGTTAGATCTCCAGGGAGACCACAAATTTTTCATATAAGATGTAAAAAAATAGGCGGATATCATCCGCCTGATTTAATATGCTGAATTAGTTTTCTTCTTCCCGTGATTTCTTGTACTCTTCAATCACTTTCTGTTCAATTTCTTTAGGCATTTCTTCATAGTGATCAAACTTACGTTTATGCACTCCCCTACCTTGTGTTAAGCTTCTAAGATTGGAAGAGTATTTGTACAGCTCAGCAAGAGGGACAAGAGCTTTGATTACCTGGAAACGTCCATCGCTGTCCATACCCAAGATTTTTCCACGCTTACTTGAAATATCACCCATAACATCGCCCATATACTCTTCAGGAACTTTCACTTCAATTTCATATATCGGTTCGAGCAAAACAGGTTTAGCTTCGAGAAATCCTTTTTTGAAACCCTGACTTGCGGCTATCTTAAATGACATTTCATCAGAGTCAACTGTGTGATAAGTTCCATCAAAAAGTGTTACTTTAACATCAACGACTTGATTGCCCGCAAGGACACCTTTGGTCATTGTTTCAATTACTCCTTTTTCAACAGCGGGAATAAATCTGCCCGGCACAACACCGCCAACAATTGCATTAACAAACTCAAATCCTTTTCCTCTTGGAAGAGGTTCCATTTTTATATGAATGTGTCCATACTGTTTATGTTTGTACTCAACATCGTTTGCAACTGCTTTTATTGTTTCGCGGTAAGGAATTCTTGGTTCAACCAGATCAACTTCAACACCGTATCTGTCTTTCAATCTTTTAACAGCAAGCATTAATTGAAGCTCACCCTGACCGGAAATAATTGTCTGTGATATTTCAGGATCAAATTTAACATTGAAAGACGGATCCTCTTCGTGTAAAGTGTGAAGACCAGTTGCTATTTTATCTTCATCTCCTTTTGCTTTTGCCTTGATGGCTCCGCGAATAACAGGGTCAGGAAATTCTATCGGGTCAACTATAACAGAATAGTTTTTTGAAGCGATAGTATTATTGGTATGAGTATCTTTTAGTTTAACAACTGCAGCAATATCACCTGCAACTACCTGTGATATATCTTTCCGGTTATGACCATTTAATGTGAAGAGCTGGTTTAATCTTTCGGTTTTATTATTATTTTCATTCAGTAAATCCAATCCTGGAGAAACTTTACCAGAAATTAATTTGAAAAGTGATAGTTCGCCAACGTGCTGCTCGGAAATTGTTTTAAATACAAATAAAACTGGCTCACCATTGGGATCAACTTTAACTAAAACGGGTTCGTTCTTATTTGCAAGCTTTGCACTAACGGTTCCCCTATCAGCTGGTGAGGGGAAATAATTACTTACAAAATCTAAAAAGTTATTTATACCGATTGCCTTCGTTGAAGATAGTGCAAATACTGGGACAAGATTTCCATTAATTATTGAAGCTTTAATTCCTTTTTTTAGTTCGTCATCCGAAAGTGAACCATTCTCAAAATATTTATTCATCAAATCTTCCGAATATTCAGCAACCTTCTCAATTAATTGAGTCCTGAAATTATCTGCCTGTTCCTTTAAATTACCAGGAATTTCTGATTCAGTTACATTCCTGCTGCCTGCTTCCCCATAGGTATAATTCTTCATTGAAATTACATCAACAATACTATTAAAGTGAATTCCCTCGGATACTGGAAAAGTTATAACTGTAGCCCCGGGATGAATTCTTTCTTTAATTTCTTCATATGTATCAAAGAATGTAGAATGTTCACTATCTGCTTTATTGATTATTATTGAGGAAGGTAATTTGTATTCATCAATTACACTCTTTGCAGCATCAGTTCCGACTTCTATTCCCTCTGCAGATTTAACGACGATCACAGCAGTATCGCATACTTTCAAGGCACTCTTTACATCACCTATAAAATCAGAAAAACCGGGTGCATCGATAATATTAATTTTTGTGTTGTTCCATTCAACATTCATTAGAGAAGATGAAATGGAAATCTGCTTGTCAATTTCGTTTGGTGTATAATCTGAAACCGTATTCCCGTCTTCAATCTTACCTATTCGATTGATTTCTTTTGCAGTGTAAAGAATAATTTCTGATAGTGTAGTTTTACCGCTTCCGCCGTGACCGACAAATGCAATATTTCGTATAGCCTCCGAAATATACTCTTTCAATGGAATCCTCCTGGAAGTATTTAGTTAGTATGAAATTTATTTTTTAAGGTAGTTGAGAAAAGTGCTTACTCCGTTCGAGATTGCTTTAAACTGATTGAGGACACCCATTACAGGGCCTTCAATTCCGGCTCTTATTTTTTCTTCAAATCCAAGTATTCTTTCAACTCTGTCCTTCACGCTGAAAACTATGCTCTTCGTAGCTTCCAGTTGTCTCTTAGCACTATCGCTCAATTCCGAGAGTTTTGATGTAAGATCTGACAGAGAAGATACTAATGGTTCCATCCTGTCAGAAAGATCACCTATATCCTTCTGCAAGTCCTGTATAGATCGTGTTATTTTTCCAAGATATATAATCAAGAAAACGATAAGGGCCGAAACAAGAATCAGAACAACAACTGTTAATACATCAATTAATGTCATTAAAAATATTATTCCCCGGTATGTTTGGATTCTTTATAAGCATCAACACCAGCTTTGATTGCATCTTTAATCTGATCTCTTTTTTCTTCATAAGTTTCTTTACCGGTTTTCAAAGAATCAGAGACTTTGCCCTTTGCATCTTTGTAAACTTTTTCAGCATCTTTCATAAGCTGATCTGATTTATCCTTTGCATCTTTGATTAGTTTTTCTGATCTTTTTTTACCCTCATTCATCAAATCGACTGCTTTTTCTTTTGCCTGAGAAATATATTTTTCAGCTTCGTCTAGATACTCTTCGCTCTTTTCTTTGATGTCTCGTCTCAATTCCTTTCCACTCTTGGGAGCAAATAGTAATGCTAGAGCTGCACCTAAGGCTCCACCGGCAAAAAAGCCTATTAAAAGACCTTTTTTGAAATTATTCCCTTGTCCCATAATCGTTTCCTTTCATTTATTAGTGGGGCACAAAAATACCAAGCATATTCCTTTAAATCAAGGAAATATGCCTTAATATTAAGTATGATCTTATTAAACAAATTTCGCTATAACTTCTTAACTAAAATATCAGGGAAATGATAAGTCTTTGCCCCCATTCCAGCTACTTATACAATTACGGAATAAATTAAACTGATTCTGCTTTAATTTGTCCGAATCTCTTTTGATAGAACGATAAGCTGACAATTCCAACCAGTACAGCAAACCATAATGTAACTGCTCTTATAATGAATGTTGTTGCAACAGAAATATCAGCTGAAATTCCTTTTCCAATTAAAAGATAAGTCAAAGATCCTTCAGTTAGACCAAGTCCACCGGGCAGCATTGAAATTGCTCCAACAATTGTTGAAAAGCTGTAACTAAATGAAGCCCAGAGAAGTCCAAAATCGGCATCAAAATTTTTAAGAATAAAATAATAACCCAGGCATTCAAAGCCCCATGATATCAAACTGAGTATTGTCATTAAAATGAGCGGCTTAAGTTTTAAGAGTTTGTACGAACTTTCATAGGCTGAATGAATATTATGGATATATTTTTTAATGAAGGGAATTCTTTCAGAAAGATTGATGAGCGGAAAAGCAATTTTTTTATTGCTGATAATGATGATCAGTATAACGAAAAATGCGGCAACAATAATTGTAATATTACCACCGTAATCGAATACAAATGCACCAAAAATTGCAATTAGTAGTAGTGATAAAAAATCCGTTATCCGCTCTGCAAGTACAATTGGAGCTGTTTTGCTGATCGGTTCTCCGGTAATTTCCTTAACAAGAACTGATTTAAGAACTTCACCCAGCTTAGCAGGAGTAACACTCATAATAAGTCCTGACATAAAAGTTGAAAGAGAATCTATTTTCTTCATTTTCACTTTTACGATCGAGAGATAGTAATCCCATTTAAGAAAACGTGCAAAATAATTCAAGAAGGAGAGAACCAGAAGTAGTGGCAAAAGAAGTAAATTAAACTGTTTGAAAGCTGTTATAACTTGATTAATATCAGCATAGATAGTAAAAGCAAGATACAGAATTCCGGCGATTACAACTGAGATGATAACTTTTTGTTTGAGTTTTTTCAGCAAATCAGGTTACTTTCCGAAGAGCATTGTAAAGTTTTGTTAATGGTAATCCAACAACATTATAATAGCAACCGTTAATTCGCTTTACGAATACAGCCCCAAAATCATCTTGTATGCCGTAAGCACCGGCTTTATCCATCGGACTGCCGCCATCAACGTAATCAGCTATTTCATCTTTTGTTAATTTACGAAACTCAACTTCAGTCCTTTCATAATCGAGCAGCAGCTTATTAGTCGTTTGATTGAATACACAAAAACCAGTATAAACAATATGCACCTTGCCGCTTAAAAGTGATAATATTTTTAATGCATCATTTTTGTTTGAAGGTTTGCCGATAACTTTTCCGTTAAGGACTACTATCGTATCAGCAGTTATGATGATACTGTTATTAACTCTTTTTTTGGCCAAATCCATTTTTTCAACAGCTATTCTTTTAACACATTCAACCGGATGTTCGCCATCTAAAAAATCTTCAGTTGAGTTCACTGAAAATGATTTAAATTTTATTCCAAGCTGTTTGAGGAGTTTGCGCCTTCGTGGTGATTTTGAAGCCAGGTAAATCTGTAATCTAGTTTTAATCATTTAATTTACTTGCTTCAATTCCAGGGTAATAGTGATTTAAAATGTCTTTGTAGTTCCATCCCTTCCTTGAAAGAGCGATTGCACCCCACTGGCAAAGTCCAACACCATGACCAAAACCCTTTCCAATCAGAATAACAGAATTTGATCTGACTGATAAATCAAACAAAGTACTCCAGAGAATCATTTTGCCATCTGCTGTCCGGATTATACTTCTGATTTCATTTCCTTTTATGATTACAGAGTTTTTTTCTCCTCCGTCACTACTAACTATAATTTCCATTTCATTCACTCTGCCCGAGTCAAACCTGCTGAGAATAGATATATCTTCAAGACGATAATTTGAATTATCAAGAAGTGAATAACTTTTTAACCTGCTAATTATTATTTCTTTGGAGTATGTCTCTGTCCATTCAAATCGCGGGGAGATTTTACAATAAGGATCTGAACCATCTTTGATACTTGTTAAATAAGGGATATATTCTTTTGTAAATACATTTTGTGAGGACTCAGTATAACCGCCGCAAGTTGAATGATAAAATATAATTGATTGACTTCCATCGTGTTTAAGGATTAAATTATTTGTTTCTTTTACCGCTTTATTTGATAGTGGACTTTCTGCATCAACTCCTCCGTAAACCTGATCTCGAGTGTCAGCATAAAGATCAAAATAAATATTTCCGTCTTCGATTTTTTGTGTAGCATAAGTTCTTACACAGATCGCCAGCGCTTTTAATGCTTCAAGGTTTTCTTCATCTTTGCCCAATGGCATTTCTTTGGCAAGCACACCTTTGACATAATCTTCTAGATTCAGCACATTGATAATATCTAAGGCATCATTGGAAAATGAGATTTGAATCTTGCCCCGATATCGTTTTCCATTAACTTTTATTATTCCATTGCTTTCAGCCGAAGAAAGAAAAAATTTTTCACCGTCAAAATTTTCACCATTTATTATCAACCTTGGCTTACCATAATTCTCCAAACAATTAATGGTATTACCTGATTTAACTAAAGCTACTTTACTTTCCTTATTATATAGATAAAGTGTTGATTCAACTTTTAGAGATTCAGAAGGGATAGAACGGTTTAAAAGTACTCTAACCTCAGCAGTACTAGGTTCTGACTCGGTCGTTTCTTCTTTTTCTAATTTCTCCTCCTTTTCAATTTTTTCATCTTTTTGTTTGCTCTCCGGAAATCGTTTAGCAGGCGCGCAGGAAAGCATAAATAAAATTATGGCAATTAAAAAAAATAGAAGTGATTTAGTAGTAATGAGAAATTTTAGAAAAGAAAAAATATTTATTTGAAGGAAAGAAAAAAATCTATTACGACTCACCGAAACATAGCCTTGATACTGCCCCAGGTACGCTTCACTCCAGAAACACTATGAGAGACACTCACTTCATTTGAATAGGATGCCTGACCATTTGTATCAACAATCTTCAGCCGATAAATAAAAATCATATCCATAGGTTTATAAGTTGATTGATCAAGGTAACTGTAAGTAGAGTTACTTCCTTTAGGCTGGATTGTTGTGATCTCTACAAATGAACTCTGAGGAGTTTTTCTTTCAATCTTGAAATGTTGAAGATTAACTTCTTCCCTGGTTTTCCATTCGAGTCTAATATCCTCTCCTTCACTTCGTCCGTGGAAATACTCTAGGAAAGTTCCTGCAAAAACTGCCGTTGCAATTAGAAAAATTATTAAGATTTGCGAAAGTTTCATTTTCATAGGGTTAATATATTTCTCTTAAAGCTTAATGTCAATACTTTTGTCTAAATCTTTTACGCTCAAACTTTAGGAGATTGACTGTTGAAATATACTCATTTCTCAAGCGGAATTTTAGTATACCAGTCAGCCGAATTGAATTTCAAGTAAATTACAAACGAATAGAGAATAATATAAATTGGTAAAGCCATCCAGGCCCAGGTCAATCCAAGATCTAAGTAGACACCAAGAAAGTAAGCCAGCGGTACAAAAATTATAAGATTTGTTATTACTTCTGATTTCATTACATAAAATGATCGGCCTGCCGCCTGAAGACCATTTGCAAGAACAACTCCCACCCCATAGAAGATTTGAGCAAATCCGGCCACTCTTAATGACGGAACTGCTGTCTGAATAATAGTTTGATCATTTGTAATAATGAGTAATACATATTGCGGAATGATCATAAAAATAAAGCCGAGTATAATTGTATAAATAGTGGCAACTTTGGCGGTTTCAAATCCGTAAATTTTTGCCAGCAGAAATTTCTTTGCGCCTAGATTATTCCCAACTAAAGTTTGTACTGCAATACCAAAACCGAAGCATGGAAGAAATGAAATGAAAAGTGTGCTGATGATTGCCTGAGTTGAAGCCTGTTCAAGTGTACCGATTATTCCGGTAATAGATACAAAACTGAGGAAACCAATAAGTATAAAAACATTCTGAAATGAAACCGGTAAAGAGATTTTAAGAATGGCTGAAATAATATTTCTGTTGATTATCAGATGCCTCAGGTTTTGAAATTTATTCCTATAAACTGGCAATAGAATGATAATAATGTAAAAAACTCCATCAAACAAAGTAGCCAAGGTTGAACCAAGCCCTGCACCAGCCAAGCCCATTTTTGGGAAACCTAATTCACCATAAATAAATAGATAGTTAAAAATTATATTTAGAATGTTTGTAATTGCACCAGAGAACATGAAAATCTTTGTTTTGCTGATACCAAAGAAAAATCCCCTGAAAGAAACTGAAATTAAAAAAAAGGGAATACCCATAAATCGGTAATAAAGGTATTCACTGGCGTAGTTTCCAACAAGCTCATCAGTAGCAAAAAGATGTGCAATAGGATATGAAAAAAACACACCTGCCATTGCGACAATACTACCAATTATCACCGCAATCAGTAGTGAGTTATTTAAAGTTACGCCGCACGATATATAATCCCCTTCTCCAAATTTTCTTGCAACAACAACATGGATACCGGTTGCGAGACTTGAGAAAAAGCTTATCAATGCCCAGGTCGCAAGTACCCCAATTCCCATTGCAGCTAATGCATACGTTGCATCTTCTATTCTTCCAACCATAGCTGTGTCCACCAGCGACACTACCATTTGTGTAGATAATCCTGCAATGGCAGGAAGTGCAACCTGAAGAATTTTTTTATAGTAGTTATTTACTGGGAGTAATTTCATTAAATGAGCAGCTAATTATCGAAACTATAAAGATTCAAATCAAACTGATTGAGAGGTTTTTATTTATAAAATAGAATTAAAAGTAAAAAGGCGTTGATATAGAACTATTCAACGCCTGACAAAGTGGAGCTAAGCGGGATCGAACCGCTGACCTCTTGAATGCCATTCAAGCGCTCTCCCAGCTGAGCTATAGCCCCGTAATGTTAAAAAAAAATGATTTCCTATTTTATGATTACTAAGTATAGTAGCCTTCAATTTTCAATCAATATGCTTTCCTATAATCTTTTCAATTACTACTCTGCTTTTATATTTTTTTAATTCTGCTTCCCTCTTCATCGCTTGCTGCCTGGTATCAAAACTCTCTGAATACATTAATCTCCAGGGTTTTCCTGCTTTTGTGGATTTTGAATATCCTGAATTATGATACACTAGCCTTCTCTCTATATCAGATGTCTGGCCTATATAATACTTATCAGTAACAGAACTTTTTAATATATAAACAGAAAACACAAATAATAATTTTATGTGGAGCTAATTAAATAAACTTCTTGACCTTCCCGATTTCAATCGGGACGCTCTCTCAGCCTGTCTGCCGCAAAGGCAGGCTGAGCTATAGCCCCAGTTTTTCTTTTTCCTGAGACAAAACTAATTATCTTTTTTCCCTTTGTCAATTTAGATAAAAAGTTCGGGTATTTATTTTAACCGTTGATAGCTAAATCATATAATAATATTTTTACACTACCAAATGAAGAAACATACTTTAAAATATTTTATAATCTTAATTTTGACTTTTGTTGTTATCATTACACAAAGCTGCGATGATACATTGACTTCAACTGATGTAGACAATCTTGTAATGCCTGATTCAAATGTAAGTTATGGAAAACATGTGGCTCCTGTGTTTGAAGTGAAATGCGTACCATGCCATAATTCTCAGCGAAGCGAAGCAGGTTTGGATTTATCTTCGTGGGTAAACGCAACTCGAGATCCAACTATAATCTTTCCTGGAAGTGACAGCACAAGCATTTTAGTTTATTCGATTGAAAGAATACCGCCATACGCGCCAATGCCGCCTAATGAATGGTTGAAAAGAAATCATATTAATGGAATAAGAACATGGATCAGAGAAGGGGCTCAGAATAATTAAATCCACTTCATCTTCTTGTACCATTCACAGGTTCTCTTAATCCCCTCTTCAATAGAAACTTTCTGCCTGTAACCAAGTTCTCTAATAGCTTTTGATGTATCGCAGATCCAGAGTTTCTGAGTTAGGTCTTTTGCCTTTTCTATATTCAGAGTTGCAGGCTTTGAACTGAACATCGCAAAAAACTGCGCAATTGCTGCAATGATAAAAACTATGAGATGAGGAATTTTTATCCTGACTGCTTTTTTACCTAAAACTTTTGAAGTTATATCGCCAACTTGATCCCAGTTATAAAAATTTTCAGAACCGATAAAATATATCTCTCCATTTGACTTTTCTGAAATTGCAGCAAGATATAATCCTTCAGCAAGATCGGTAACGTGAAGCAAGCTTAATTCTTTTTTATCAAAACCAATCATTGTAGTTAATCCACGATTGAAAACCTGGAAGTAAATAAATATTTCTGTGTCTCTTTCACCAAAAATTGCTGGTGCCCGGCAGATTGTAACCGGGAAAATTTCTTTATAGCTTAAAGCCACCTCTTCTTGTTTAAGTTTACTGCGTGCATAAGTTGTAAGTGGGTTGGGTTTCATTTCTTCTGTTACCGGTTTACCATCAAGTGAAGGACCGCTTACAGTCTGACTGCTTACCACAACAAATTTTTTAATATTTTCTTTTACTTCAGATGCAACTTCAAGCAAGACTTTCGTTGCTTCAACATTCCCCTTGAAATATCCCTCTTCATCCTTTGCCTTTACTACACCGGCAACGTGAAAAATATAATTTACATCCTTAAATGCTTCTCGTAATCCTTTCTTATCAAACAATCCACAATCGTAAATCTTAACATCTTTTCCTATCAACCATTGAAGGTTGCTTGATTTCCTGACTATACATCTGACTTCGAAATTTTTTCCGAGAAGATAATCTACGAGATGACTGCCAACGAATCCGTTAGCTCCTGTTACCGCTGCAATTTGTTTGCTATTCATTAAGTTTGTTTGGTTTTAAATCGTTTTAGTAATACATTTTATTCCAAAATTAACAAAAATCTACAACTTTTAAGTTTTAAATTGCTAACTACAACCAACCAAGGAGTTCCATTTGGATCTATTCACTAAATGCTATGAATTTACAAGAGCAGACGAAGTTAAAGCTTTAGGCGTTTACCCATATTTCAGGCCAATTGAAGAAAATGAAGGACCCGTCGTTCAGATTGAAGGTCGTAAAATAATTATGGCCGGTTCTAATAACTATCTTGGATTAACTGCTCATCCTAAAGTAGTTGAAGCTGCAGTAAAAGCAGTTGAGAAATATGGCACTGGCTGTTCAGGCTCGCGTTACTTAACAGGCACACTCGATTTACATATTGAACTTGAAGAAAGACTTGCTAAATTTTTTAATGCTGAAGCAGTATTACTTTTTAGTACTGGTTATCAAACTGCTCAAGGTGTTATCCCTACTCTCGTTGGAAGAAATGAATACATAATTTCTGACAAAGATAATCACGCCTGCATAATGGCCGGTAACTTAATGGCAAAAGGAGCGATGGGTAACTTTCTGCGTTACAAACACAATGATATGGATGATTTGGAGAAAGTCATTGCGAAGGTGCCATCAAATTCCGCTAAGTTGATAGTAAGTGATGGTGTCTTTAGCACTGGCGGTGAAATAGTTGATCTTCCAAGATTGAATGAAATAGCCAAGAAGCATAAAGCAAGAATAATGATTGATGATGCACATTCAGTTGGTGTTATAGGTAAAGGCGGAAGAGGAACAGCAAGCGAGTTCAATCTTGAAAAAGAAATTGATCTTACTATGGGAACATTCAGCAAAACATTTGCTTCTTTAGGTGGATTTGTTGCAGGACCTGAAAGAGTTATTAATTTTATCAAACATTTTTCTTTAGCATTAATCTTCAGTGCTTCACCTACGCCCGCTTCAGTTGCTGCTGCATTAGCTGCTCTCGATATTTTGGAAAAAGAACCCGAGCGTGTTCAAAAACTTATCAGTAATGCCAACTATATGAGAAAAAATTTGAAAGCCAAAGGCTTCAATATAATTGATGGCAGAACTGCAATTGTTCCTGTAATTGTTGGCAATGATGAACTTGCATTCAAAATGTGGCGATTGCTTTATGATAGTGGTGTCTTTGTAAATGTTTTTGTGGCTCCCGGTGTTCCTGAAGGAAGACAGATGATGAGAACAAGTTATATGGCAACTCACGAGAAAGAACATCTCGATGAAATAACACATCTGTTTGAAAAAGCAGGTAAAGCCATAGGATTAATTTAATTCAGCAAATCATATTTTAAAGCATACTTCGGTTCACTCTGGAGTATGCTTTTTTTATGGAAGGAACTATGATGAACGAAATAATTGTAAAGCCGGTTAGTAATAAAGGCGAACTAAACCAGTTTATTAAATTTCCCTGGAAAATTTACAAGGATGATAAGCACTGGGTTCCTCCGCTTTTAATGGAGCAAAAAACTTTACTCGACAAACAGAAAAATCCATTCTTTAAAGCCGCCACTGCAGAATATTTCCTTGCTTTCAGAAATGGTGAAACTGTTGGTCGTATCGCTGCAATTAAAAATGATATCCATCTGAAATATCACAATGATGCTTCGGGACAATTTGGATTTTTTGAATGCATTAACGATCAGCAAGTTGCTAATGCATTGTTCGATACAGCAAAGTCCTGGATCAAGACTCAAGGATTGAAATATATGCGCGGTCCAGCTAATCCTTCAAGTAATGATGTTTATGCCATGTTGATCGAAGGTTTTGATGACTCACCGAGACTGCTGATGTCTTATAATCCTGAATACTACATTAAGCTTTGCGAAAATTACGGAATGAAGAAGGCAAAAGATATGTATGCGTGGAAATTGGTAAATGAAAAACTTATGGAATCGGAAAAATTAAAACGCGGGCAGGAACTTGTAAGGAAAAGATACAATCTTAAAATCTCTCAGCTTGATATGAAAAATTTTCAGAGGGATCTTGAGAAATTTAAATTCGTTTATAACAAAGCCTGGGCTCCTAACTGGGGATTTGTTCCTATGACTGAAGAACAGATTGATGCAATGGCTAAAGATATGAAACCTCTTGCAGAACCCTCTTTAGTTCTTTTTGGTGAAATTGATGGAAAGCTTATCGGGGCTGCACTCGTTATGCTGGATTATAATTTTATCTTCAAACAAATGAACGGCAGACTTTTACCATTTAACTTCTTAAAACTATTCACTCAAAAGAAGAAAATTAAATGGGCGAGAATCCTTACTCTCGGTATAATTCCTGAACATCAAAAGAAGGGACTTGATACAATATTTTATTGGGAGATAGTGAACAGGGCGGCAGATATTGGAATCCGTTTAGGCGAAGCAAGCTGGGTTCTTGAAGACAACGATATGATGAACCGTGGTCTTGAGCTTATGAACGCAGAGAGATATAAGAAGTACAGGATTTGGGAAGTGGAAATATAATCTCTAGTTAAATTATGCTAGAATAGTCAAGTTCAATCTTAAATTTTCTCTAAGGCATCACCGCATCGTACTTTGACGAATGAGGCGGATCAATTTTCTTTAGTTTAGAAAATATTTCTGGATCAGGATAATCACTTAGATAATCAATTAATTCTCCATGCTTCGCATCAAAAAATGTTCTGACGTATACGCTATTTATGCTACCAAGTTTCTCATACAT
>JALONF010000281.1 GCA_025455085.1 Ignavibacteriaceae bacterium | reverse complement strand
GTTTGGTATTTACTATCATTTCAGGCGTGACTGGAAGATGGCTTCAATTTTTATGGTGATGTTCATCCTGCTGGGTTATCTCACAGCATTTTATCAGAATCAACAGCAGCCGCAGCCAAGAGAACGTGATTACTTTTATGTCGGTGCATTTTTTGTCTTTTCGATTTGGATTGCCATCGGTGTGCGCGGGTTGGTTGATATTGTTCGGAAGTACATTAAGAAAGAATCTTATGGAAATGCCGCAGTGTTCGGAGTCCTGCTTTTTACAATTGGCTTTATTCCAATAAATATGTTGGCGACAAATTATCATACTCACGATCGCTCAAGAAACTGGGTACCTTGGGATTATTCATATAATATTTTACAGAGCACAGCACCAAATGGGATCTTATTTACAAACGGTGATAATGATACATTCCCGCTTTGGTACCTTCAGGATGTTGAGGGTGTAAGAAGAGATGTTAAAGTTGTTAACCTGAGTCTTTTAAATACTGATTGGTATGTTAGACAATTGAAGCACAATGATCCATACGGAGTTGGCACTATTAAAATAAGAATTCCGGATGCACGAATAAATGCTACTGATTTAAGACCATCACAATGGTCACCGACTGATATAACAATTCCTACACCAAGAGCAGGTAATCGTGAGGAAATGTTAAAGATAATAAATGAATATGCAATCAAAGATACTTCTGTGTTAAGTGCCGGAAGTATGACCTGGAAAATGTCAAACACCCTTACCTTCGGCGATATCAAAGCAATTCGTGTTCAGGATATTATGGTTAAAGAACTTGTTGAAGCGAATAACTGGGAAAGACCAATTTACTTTGCAGTTACCTGTTCCGATGACAGCAAGATTGGGATGCAGGATTATTTAAAGATGGAAGGAATGACTTTCAGACTTGTTCCTGAGAGACGTAAACCCGGCAGTGAATTTATAAATGAGGAATTAGTAAAAGCACAGCTTAAAGGCAATGAGGTTCCGAGTAAAAGTTTTCAACCCGGTTTTAGATTCACAGGTTTGAATGATCCAACTATTTTCTTTGATGAAAACCATACTCGTATGGTTCAAAACTATCGTAATGCTTTTATGAGGTTAGCGGTTAATTACAGAAGTAGTGGTGAAAATCAGAAACTTATTGCAACATTGAATGATATGAATGAAAAGCTGCCGTACAAAGTCTTGGGAATGGATAACGGTTTGTTATTTGAAGTTGCTAATCTTTACTTTTATGCCGGTGACAAGGAGAAATTTTCTGAAATTTCAGACGATGTTGAAGCAAGAGCCTTGGTAGATCTTGAGAAGAACCCTGAAGATGTTCAGTCTTATTATAATCCCTACCGGCTGCTTATTGAGATTTATGAAAACACTGAGCAGCATGATAAGCTTCTTGCGCTTTGGAAAAGGCTTGAAACGATGTTCCCGAATGATCCGACTGTGAAATCGAACATTGAAAAATATCAGAATATGACTCAGCCGCAGGATACAACTGTTAAATAGCCCACAATTGAGTGTTAGAATTTTAGTCCGGCAATTGCCGGACTTTTTTTTGTAACTTTTCAATATGAAAATTTTAATAATTGCTCTCTCAGGAATTGGCGATGCACTAATGTTCACTCCGGCGCTCGCTCTTTTGCAAAGACATTTGCCCGATGCGCAGATAGATGCACTTGTTATGTACCGGGGAGCTCTGGAAATTTATTCTTCTAATCCAGATTTGAATAAAGTAATTCATTTTAACTTTCTGGAAGAAGGTGCTTTCAAATCTTTAAAGTTTTTATTTCAATTAAGAAAAAAATATGATGCGTCGATAAACGTGTATCCTTCCAACAGAAAAGAATATAATATTATAAGTTATATCATTGGTGCAAAGAAAAGAGCCGGTATCGTTTATCTGAGAAAGAATAACGGCAACTTTGGCTACCTGAATAATGTTAAGGTGTTAGAGAATGATAACGTTCACAATGTTCAAACGAATATCAAATTGTGTGAAGCTTTAATAGGTAAAAAGTTTAATGATGAACCGCCTCTTGAATATACGATAACAGCTGATGAGACTGTTTCTGCCCAAAAATATTTAAATGATCTTGGTATATCAACTGATGAGCTTGTCGTTGGTTTTCATCCTGGTTGTGCAACTTTGAAAAATCATATTAGACGGAGATGGGAACCAGAAAAGTTTGCCGAGCTTGGGGAAAAACTTATTAAAGATCACTCGGCAAAAATTTTAATTTTTGGCGGACCTGAAGAAAAGGAACTGAAAAATAAAATTTGTTCTTTGATTGGCTCTGATAAAGCGAATGTTGTTGGTGCCGAAAGTCTTACACAAAGCTCGGCAATTATGAAACGATGTAATGTGTTTGTAACCAACGATTCCAGCCAGATGCATATTGCCGCTGCTCTGGGTTTAAAGGTTGTTGCGATACTCGGGCCGACAAATCAAAAATATATTTACCCCTGGAAAACCGAGCACAAAATAATTTCACTTAACCTTGATTGCTCTCCTTGTTTCTTTTATTCACCCAAACCTCTTATTTGTAATAGAACAGACGTGGAGTTCAAGTGCATAAAAGAACTTACTGTTGATATGGTCTACGCCTCAGTTATAAAATATCTGTAAATTCCATCAAAGTTATTGCCTTAATCTCTCTTTAGTCTTAAGTTGAATCAAACAATTCCAATTTCTTTGTAGGATGAAGAAAGAATACAACATCTACATAGTTTCTGATGGAAGCGGTCGAACTGCCGAGCAAGCTTTAACTGCTGCGCTGGCTCAGTTCGGCAATGTTAAGGTGAACCTGATAAGAAGACCAAAGGTAAGAACCGAACAGAGAGTTATCAATGTTATTAAGGAAGCAAAAGACAATGATGGCTTCATTGTACATACGTTGGTAACTGATAAGCTTCGCGAAGCAATGTTGCGTGGAGGAAGAAAAAATAATGTTGATACGATTGATTTAATGGGCGGACTTCTTGCAAGACTTTCTGAAGAATTTTCAATATCGCCGGCAGAAAAGCCGGGACTTTTCGGGCAGCTGAATAAAACTTATTTCAGAAGAATTGAAACAATGGAATTTGCTTTTCATCACGATGACGGTCAGCGTGTTAATGAACTAAAAAAAGCCGAGATAGTCTTGCTTGGTGTTTCGAGAACGTTTAAAACTCCGCTGAGTATTTATCTGGCTTTCAAAGGCTGGTTTGTAGCGAATGTTCCGATTGTGATGGGACAGGAGTTCACTCCAATAATTAATAAGCTGCTTGCTTCAAATGTATTTTGTCTTGATACGAATGCTCGTGCTCTGGCTGAACTTCGTCATGCTCGGCAGAATTATCTGGGCGGTGCAGTGGGAGATTACGATGATATTGACTATATCAGGATGGAGCTGATGTATGCTAGAAATATTTTTAGTAAGAATCCGGGCTGGGCAATTATAAATGTAACAAATAAACCAATAATTGAGGAAATTGCCTCCGAGATTTTGACTTTAAAAGGTGAAAGAGGAAAAGGGGATAGATTCCCCGGCTAATTAAATTTCATTTAAGATAATTACTTTAGGGATTAAAAATGAATTCAAAAAAAATTGTTGAAGATTTTCTTGCTCAGAAAAAAATAGCAATTGTCGGTGTCTCCCGAACAAAAACGAAATTCGGTAATACTATCTACAAAGAGCTCAAGCAGAAAAATTATGATGTTTATGCAGTTAATCCTTACATAACTACATTTGATGATGACCCTTGTTATGTAGATTTGCAATCAATT
>JALONF010000032.1 GCA_025455085.1 Ignavibacteriaceae bacterium | reverse complement strand
TATCGTTAACTACACGAATGTTGATCAAGCGGTGCTTATGGGTGTTGAGTTTGAAACTCGTATTGGACTTTCATACCTACTCGAACAGTTAAATAACTTTAGCGTAGGTTTGAATTTTACACTGGTAAGTTCAACAGTTGATATAGCTCCATCTGAATTAGCTCAAAGAAAAGCAATTGATCCAAATGCAAGCGATACCCGTCAATTGCAGGGACAATCTCCTTACGTTCTTAACGTTGACGTTTCTTATAGCAATCCTGATTGGGGAACAACTGCCGGTTTATTTTTTAATTCGTTTGGCGAAAGACTTTCTAAAGTATCTGCAAACGCAACTCCGGATGTTTTTGAATCACCCGCACCTCTTCTAAACTTTACAGCAAGTCAGCGGTTGTTTGAATTATTGACACTTAATCTTGGCGTGAAAAATATTCTTAACTCGGAGTATCGTGAGGTTTATAGATACAATAATAAAGATTACGTATTCCAGTCCTATCAATCTGGAGTTAGCTACTCAATAGGATTAACATATAGTTTATAATTAACTAAATAATATCAATTAATATAAGGAGGGAATTTCCCTATGAAAAAAATCTTCATTTTAATAACAGCTATCTTGCTTACATCTACTATGTTTGCACAGGTAAATGTAACAGCAGACATCACTTCAAATACAACATGGTCGGCTGCTAATATTTATACATTAGATGGCTTGATCTTCGTAAATGATGGTGCCATTTTAACAATTGAAGCAGGAACTGTCATAAAAGGTAAACTTCAGGCTAATATTACAACCGGTGATGGAGCTAGTGCCTTGATAGTAAGAAGAGGTGGTAAGATACTTGCAGAAGGAACACAAGCAAATCCGATTATTTTTACGAGTGAATTGGATGACGTAAACAATCCTAATGATCTTACTAAAGATGACAGAGGTCTCTGGGGCGGTGTAATTCTTTTAGGAAAAGCTGTTACAAATCAGCCAACAACCGAAAACCAGATTGAAGGTATTCCAACAACAGAGGATGCTAAATTTGGTGGTACAGACGATAACGACAATTCAGGAATATTAAGATATGTTTCTATAAGACACGGTGGATTTTCAATTAGCGGTATTCCAGGTGATGAAATAAATGGTCTTACATTAGGAGCAATTGGTGATCAGACTATTATTGAGCACATAGAAGTCATTGCAAATTTTGATGATGGATATGAATGGTTTGGTGGTACTGTAAATTCAAAATATCTCGTCTCAGCATTTTGTGGTGATGATGGTTTCGACTGGGATATGGGATATAGAGGAAAAGGACAATTCTGGTTTTTAATACAGGGAACCGATGAAGCTGGTCGTGGAGCTGAAATGGATGGCGGTGACGATAATGAAACTGGTACTCCTTATGCAACTCCTTACGTTGTTAATGCTACTTATCTTGGTGCTGGAGAAAATACTTCTCCACTTCCTGCAGGTGATGGAAACGATAGGGCATTATATTTCAGAGATAATTCAGGTGGCTATTATTACAGCAGCATAATCACGGATTTTTCTCAGACGGGTATAAACATCGAAGATTTAGCCTCAGGAGAGGATAGCAGAGCAAGACTTGAAGCAGGACAATTAATTCTTGCAAATAACTACTGGTGGGGATTTGGTAATGGAAACACACTGAATGATATCGCTGCCCAGGAATTTGTAAGAACTCACTTAACTGCAAACAATAATTTTGTTCAAGATCCACAACTTAATAACATCAGCAGAGATACAAATCTTGATCCAAGGCCAAGCCCATCAAGTCCGGCTGCTACTGGTGCAGTTCAACCTACAGATCCTTTCTTTACAGTCGTTCCTTACCACGGTGCATTTGATCCAAATTCGTTTTTATGGACCGAAGGTTGGACAGCTATATCAGTTTATGGTATAACAGACGTTAATGAATCATATGTCAATAATGTTCCTGCTTCATTTGAATTGAGCCAGAATTTTCCAAACCCTTTCAATCCTTCAACAAAAATTGTTTACACAATTGCTGAAGCAGCAAATATTAACTTAACTGTTTATAATATCCTTGGTCAGCAGGTTGCACAGCTAGCAAATGGCTTTAAGAATGTTGGAACTTATGAAGTTACTTTTGATGCTGAGAATTTACCAAGCGGATTATACCTTTATACATTAGAAGCTGGTAACACCAGAATAACGAAGAAGATGACTTTATTAAAATAATTTTCTCTCTCGCTCTCTCCTTCGACTAAAGGGCGCCTCATGGTGCCCTTTTTTTTATCCAATATCTGCTGCGAGTTAAAATAAGTACGAAGTAAAGTTGTTTGATATTATTTTGTTAACAATTTGATAATTAGCTCTTGTACTTTTTCTATTTGAGATTTGTTGATAAAAATTTTATAAAATAGAGTTTCTAAATGACAAAAATACTTTTAGTAGATGATGAACCGGATATTGTTGAATTTCTCAGATATAATTTAGAAAGAGAGAATTATATAGTAATTGAATCATTTACGGGTGAAGAAGCCCTACAAAAGTTGAAAGAAAAACCTGATTTGATTTTGCTTGATATCATGATGCCCGGAATGAATGGTTATGAAGTTTGCAGAAGAATAAAGGAAATTCCTCAATTCAAAGAAATACCGGTTGTCTTTCTTTCAGCCTTATCACAGGAGAATGATGAGATAAGAGGATTGGAAGCTGGAGGCTCTGACTTTATAAAAAAACCTATATCTCCGCCCAAGCTTATTGCAAGAGTTAAAGCTAATCTGCGGAACCTGCGAACATTAAAGCTAACACATGATGGAAGCAAAAAATTAGTATTCGATAATCTAATAATTGATCCAGAGACATATAAGATATTAATAAATGGGAAAGAAAAATTCTTTCCTAAAAAAGAATTTATTCTTTTCCATCTGCTTGCTTCTCAACCAGGTAAAGTATTTACCAGAGAAGAAATATTAATAAAAGTCTGGGGCGATGATGTGATGGTGATTGATCGAACAATTGATGTTCATATTAGAAAAATAAGAGAAAAACTTTCAGATTATGCTAAGTATATTGTTACTATAAAGGGTGTCGGGTATAAATTTCAGAATGCTGGCGAGCGAAAAGACTCTTAACCAATTTAACTTATTTGTTTTTTCCGGAAAGGAGATATTTATCAAAATGATTATCAAAAGAATTAATACAAATTCAGAATTATAAAATATTATTGTGGAAATAGTTGAAGAAAAATGATACAATACTAGGAACTTTTCCCTTCGGAAATCCTGTAATGAAAATAAAGCAAGCTAATATTTTACCTAAACCGGTTTTCATTCTTGGTGTATATGGCTCCGCTGTTTTTGCTCAGTTTAAACCCGCAAATGCAAAATCTACAATCAGATACCTGCCCATCGATAATGAACCAGAAATTTTCTGGAGAGGAAGCCAGGAAGAAACGAAAAAAATAATTACAAATATTAAAGTCCCAAGACTTACAGGCAATCTAATATCTGAGGATAAAACTATTAATGGTGTCCTTGGTCGTTTACTCGATAAGTATTATTTGCATCAGTTAAAATTAAAGCGCGATGATGTATGGATTTGCAACTTGATTCCACATGCAGTAATAAATAAAAACGAAAGAAAAGCATTAAAAAAGTATAATGAACTGCATTCCTTATTTAACCTCCCTGAAGCTGCTATACCAACAAAAAAAGACAGATGGAATTTTTTCAGCAAGAAAAGATACCGAGAAATTATTGAGGAGATATATCAATCAAGGGCTGAAGTTATTATATCACTTGGTCAACAGCCATTGAAGTGGTTCTTTAAGGAGTTTAATCTTGATTTAGGAAATTTACTAAATACAAAAGATTATGGTTCTATAGCGGAAGTTCAAATTGATTCAATAAAAATTAAACTTATCCCATTGTTTCATCCAAAGCAATTAATAAAAGAAAGTAACATAGATACAAAAGTTGGCTTGCTTCATTACGACTGGATGAAAAATAAGTCCAGGAAAATTAAATTAACTTAAAGATTATAATATTTCTATTTCCTTGATTACCTATTTATTAAACAAGTAATAAAAAAACCCGGCAGTGAGTCATTCTGTCGGGTTAACGGCTAACTGTTATAAATAATATAACTTATAGCACACATTTAACATAGTAGTTTATTTTTGTAAAATCAAGATGTAAAATTAATCAAGCTAATTTGCAACATATTAGCACTGAATCATTTCAAATTGTTTAACACTACGGTAACATTTAAATAACAAAACAATCACTTATTCCTAATACCTCCGTAACATTCCTCCTTTAAGTTTGCGTCACACTTTCCTTTAATAAATTAATCTGTGAGAGCATATAGATGTTTGTTACTAAGGTTCTATTATTTCTGTTTTTATTTCTTTCGGTCTATTTCTCCGATATATATTCTCAAGGAACGGGAACTATATTCGGAAAAGTCGTTGATAAATTGAGTGGTGAATTTATTATTGGTGCTAATGTATTATTAGAAGGAACCACAATCGGTGCAGCGACCGATCTCGATGGTAACTATACGATAAAAAATGTTCCCTCCGGCAGCTATTCATTAATAGTCTCATACATATCTTATTCAAAAAGTAAAGTAGAAAATGTCCAGGTTAATGCTGATGAGCTGATTAGGGTCGATGTCCCATTAACTCCTGAAGCAATCGAAGTTGGTGAGGTGATAGTTATTGAAGAAGCATCGATGGAATATGAAGCCGCTTTACTTAACCAGAGAAAAAAATCAACTCAGATCAGCGATGGAATAAGTGCTGAACAAATTAAAAGATCAACTGATAATACAACGGCTGAAACTTTAAGACGCGTCCCGGGATTAACATTACTTGATAATAAATATATTTATGTAAGAGGAGTTAGCGAACGATATAATGGGGCGCTTCTGAACAATTCTCCGCTGGCAAGTTCTGAACCCGATAAAAGAGATTTTGCATTTGATCTTATACCTGCAAACCTTATTGAAAACACTGTTGTTGTTAAATCTTTTACACCCGATGAGCCTGGTGATTTTTCCGGCGGACTTGTAAAAGTAAATACGGTTGAATTTCCTTCTAAGACGATCTTTTCATTTAGTTATTCTACTTCTTATGTAAATGATGTTTCAACTAAATCTTTTAAGACTTATGAAGGAAGCAGCACAGATTATTTTGGCGTTGATGATGGATTCAGGGATGTTCCCGAAGGAATACCGGATCCATTGACTTTTAGAAGTTATGATCAGAATCCGAATGACACGAACAGAACTTATTGGTCCACTAAGTTTAATGATAAATGGGGACTTCAGGATAAGAAAGCGTTTCTCAACCAGGCATTTGGAATCACGTTCGGAGAAAAATTTAATTTGTTTGGCAATGACTTTGGACTTATCAGCTCATTAACATATAAGGTTGACTTTGAATCTAAAGATGTTATTACTAAAGATATTGAGAATGAAGAAAACGGAACATACTTTTTTGATTATGCAGGTAAGAGGACAACGAGAGATGTTTACTGGGGGGGTATAGTTAATCTTTCTTATCGAATTGGTGAGTTACACAAGATCGGTTTGAAAAACATAGTCACAGTTAAATCAGATGATGAAGTTACGGAGCTGCAAGGCTTTAAATATGATTATCAGGATGAAAGACAAACTACAGCATTAAGATTTATTTCTAGAAATTTATATTCCGGTCAGTTGAGTGGAACGAGTTTTTTCCCAGTAATCACGGGAATTCATTTAGATTGGAGAGCTTCGTATTCTTCTACAAATCGAAGCGAACCCGATTACCGAAGGGCAACTTATACTCGTGACATTGCAGATTCTAATTCTACAGTACCTTTCCTTGCCTATCTGCCTATAGATCCCGAGCAATTTGCATCAGGTAGATTCTATTCAGATTTGGATGAATACAAACGTGCTATCGGGATAGACTTGGGACAGGACCTTGGTTTATTAAAAATTAAATATGGTGCCAATCATTTTAATACTTCCCGTTCTTTCGATGCCAGATCATTTGGTGTTACTGATCCATATGGATATTCACGATTGATTATAGGGGGATACGCTTTAGATTCTGTCTTTTCAGTAAAAAATTTTGAAGACAGATACATTATGATGAGAGAGTATTATAATCCTTCTAATGTTTATAGTGGCAGTGATAACCTGTTTGGATATTATTTGATGGCTGAAATTCCATTTGGTTTGCTTAACCAAGATTTCGATCTGATAGCAGGTTTAAGAGTTGAAAACTATGAATTAAGACTTCGCAGCACTTCACCTATTTCACAAGGAAGTATGCCAATTTTTGTTGACAATTTTAACAGCGATATTCTTCCAGCGATAAGTTTAATTTATAAGTTAAATGAAGCCAGCAATGTTAGGTTTTCATTCAGCAAGACAATAAACAGACCGAATTTCAGAGAAATTGCTCCTTTCACATATTATAACTTTGAAGATCAGACTCTTGTATCAGGTAATACAGAATTAGTCCAGGCAAACATCGCAAACTATGATATAAGGTTTGAAACATTTCCAGGTATAGGTGAATTGATTTCCGCAAGCGTGTTCTTAAAGGAACTGCGAAACCCGATTGAAAAGGTGTTCGTTGTATCTACAGGACAAAATGATCGAAGTTTTGATAATGCATCTTTTGCGAGAAATGTTGGTTTTGAACTCGAATACAGAACTAATCTGGGTAGGATCTTAGGTGCATTAAATAATTTCAACATCACTGCAAATTACACAAGGATCTGGTCAGAAATTGAAGAAACAAATATTGGTACAGGACGTTCAGTAAGACCAATGCAGGGGCAAAGTCCTTATGTAATTAATGCAGCTTTAAACTATCAGAATTTTGATTTATCATTTTCACTCAATATTGCTTATAACAAATTTGGTAAAAGAATTATTGAGACAGCAAACTTTGCTGGTAGTGATATCTATGAATATCCAAGAGATGTCATTGACCTTGTTTTAATAAAAGAACTTGGACAACATATTGTTTTCAAATTCTCAATCAAAGATCTACTGTCTCAGCCTTTTGAATACTTTGAAGATAACACTTTGGTTAGAAAATATACAGCTAACACCAAGCTGACACTAGGTGTTAGTTATAATCTTTAATTCGCATTAACAATTAACAGCATAAATTTCAGAAAGGAGGAATACAAGGAATTAAAAATAAAAGTTCTCTCAATGTTAACTTAAACATTGTATTAAACTTAACAATAATTATTAATTACGAATATAGGAGTTCGATATGAAACAAATTTGGAGTTTATTGCTTTTACTAGCAATTATTTCAATTCAGGTTTTTGCACAGTTGACACCGCATGATAGTACCATTACTAATAATGGCGGTGCCGGTATAACAACAAATGTAGCTTTAAATAAAAATAAAGTTTATTTGATATCAGGATTTGTATACGTGCGCAATGGAGGTAGTTTAACAATACCTGCTGGTACAATACTTCTCGGTGAATTTGCTACTGAGGGTTCATTAATTATAGAAAGAGGCGGTAAGATTTTTGCAAATGGTACTGCCCAAGAACCAATCGTATTTACAAGTCAATACGCACCGGGTTCCAGAGGTAGAGGCGACTGGGGTGGTATTGTTATTTGCGGTACAGCTTCAAATAACAGACCTGGTGGAAACTTTATACCTGAAGGTAACATTGGAAGTATAGCCGGTTATGGCGATGCTCTTTTCCCAACAGTAAATGATAATGATAACAGTGGTGTGATGAGATATGTTAGAATTGAATTTCCGGGTTATGCTTTCACAGCAAATAATGAAATCAACGGCTTGACTTTAGCAGCCGTTGGACGCGCAACAACCTTAGATCATATACAAGTTAGTTATTCTGATGATGATGCATTTGAATTCTTCGGCGGAACTGTTAATGCTAAATATTTGATAGCCTATAAATCCCGTGATGATGATTTTGATACTGATTTTGGTTACAGTGGTAAAATTCAATTTGGTGTTGTTTACAGAGATCCGGGCAAAGCTGATCAAAGCAGGAGTCAAGCTTTTGAAACAGATAATGACGGATCTGGTACTACAGCATCACCGAGAACAGAACCAGTATTATCAAATATTACCGTGGTTGGACCAAAAAGAAATGCTTCTGATGTACCAGTAACAAATTTCGACACCGATTTTTATTATGGCATTCATCATAGAAGAGCAACAAGACATAACCTGTTCAATAGTGTTATCATGGGCTTTGATGAAGGCGGAATCTTTTTAGATGGGACTACGGTTCAGGGTGATACTGCTAACTTCAGATATAGAAATAATGTTTTCACCGGAATGACCAAGCTTATAGAGCCAACTACATTCAATGCTTGGTTTACAAGCTATGGTAACTCATCTCTCGCTGGTGTTAATGATGTGCTATTAAAGGCTCCACATAATGAAACAAGCCCGGTCTTGATTCCACAAGCTGGTTCAGTACTTCTCTCCGGGGCTACTTTTAGCGATCCTAGATTATCAGATCCTTTCTTCAATGTGACCACATTTAGAGGTGCTTTCAGTGGAAACGGTGCTGAAAGATGGGATTTAGGTTGGGCTAATTATGATCCGCAGGGAATAACCTATAAGAATCCTAACCTGGTATGGTCTGGTATGATATATTTAACTAGTGGTTCGGGAGCTCGTAAATCTGTTATTATCGGTCGTGGTATTGGTGCTACAGATGGAATCGACGTAGCATTTCAGGAATCTATAATTCCTGCTAATCCACCTACAGGTATAATATATTTTAATAGTGATCTCGGTGCAACCGGTAGAGTATTTATAGATATAAGAAGTGCAGCTACAACATCAAGTTTAATTACCTGGACACTTAACTTACAGGAGAATACACCTAGTTCAGTTGATGAAGTTCTTTCCTGGGATCCAAATTTATTAGGTCCTGGTGTATTTACTCTGAAAATATTAACACAACCTGATGTTAATATGAAAACCACTTCATCTGCAGTTGTACCAGCTGGCATTACACAAGTTACTATCGAGCACAATACGAGGATAACCTCTATTGCTTATCAGGTTGGTGCAAGCTGGAATCTTGTTTCTTTCCCTGGTATGCATCCTACCAATATGCTTGTTAATACACTTTGGGCAAATCGAGACCAAGGATTTTCAGTGTTTAAATATACAGGTTCATATGTAGCAGTTACTGAGGCAGAAGTTGGTACCGGTTATTGGATGAATCATCTTACTACTGGCTTAACCTATACTTGGAATTCAGGTACAACACAATTAAACTATGCTGCTATGAAGCCATTCAAGGGTACTACTGGCTGGAACATGATTGGTGGTTATGAATTTGAACATTCTGTTGATTTTATCAGAACAAATCCGGAAAACAGGAGATCAGCAGCATCTATATTCAGATATGTACCAGGTGGTGGTTACTCAGCAGTTACTACCTTGAATCCTGGATTTGGATATTGGATTAATTTAACCGGTGCTGCAGAAATCTATTTGCCAGGTTCGTTCATTGGTACTTTAGGTAAAGATCCTTTTGAAGGCATAATTAAGGAAGACTGGGGTAGAATTGTTATTACAGACGCTGCCGGTCAGAAATACACACTCTATGCAGCCGATGCATCAGTTGATTTGAGGATGTTTGAATTACCTCCACTACCTCCCGCAGGTTTATTTGATGTTAGATTCGGCTCACAAAGATTTGCTGAAGACTTAAACTCAGGTAGTCAGACAATTAACTTAAATGGCGTTGTTTATCCTGTTACAATTTCGGTAACCGGTATGAACTTAAAATTAGAAGACGCTATTAATGGTTCCTATGTTAAAACAACCATAAATTCAGGTGATTCTTTTGTTCTTAATAACAGCAATGTTAATGTTCTTAAAGTCGGAGCAGATGCAATTACTCCTACAGCTTATTCATTGGAACAGAATTATCCAAATCCATTCAACCCTTCAACAACAATCAAATTTGCTATTCCTGAAGTAAGCGATGTGAAATTAACAATTTACAATTCCTTAGGTCAGAAAGTAGCTGAGCTTGTAAACAGTACTTTAGAGGCTGGTTCGTATACAATCAATTGGAATGCTTCGAACGTTGCTTCCGGGTTGTATTTCTATGAATTAAACACTAGCGATTTCTTATCTGTTAAGAAGATGATGTTATTGAAGTAATTTGCTTTGACTGATTATCTGCTCCTTGATCAGGGGCAGATAATCTATCTTATCAAGTTCGAGGGCACTTTTTAATTGTGTCGACATTACACAACAATTATTAAAATTCTAAAAACTAAAGGAAAATAAAATTTTTATGAAAAATAAATTAAAACTCATCGTTTTCTTAATCGGGATGTTATTCTTAAACATAAATAACATATTTGCCCAGATTACGCCAGCTCAGGTGGAAGTAGGAGTAGATTTTTCAGACAATACAGGTGCAAACTTTAATGGTGTAGTAGCATTTGGTTTAGATCCGCTTGCTACAGATGGTTATGATGGATTGCCATTTGAAGATGCATTACCTCCTTTTTCCCCGGGATTGGAAGTTAGATTTGTATTAGGTGCAGTTGAATCTTATACCGATATCCGTAATGCGCCTGCATTCCCTTATTCAGGTGTTAAAACTCATAATCTTAGATGGCAATTGAATGCTGGTGGTAATGTATTAAACCTTGCTTATAATTTTCCCACTGGCGTTACTGCTGTAGTTTCTACCATACTTGGCAGCAGTCCTGTACTTACAGGCACAGGGACTTACCAGATTACCAATGCAAATATCGTAACGCAAGGTACATTGCAGGTTACTTATGTTAATGTAGGTCCAGCAGCTCCAGGTCCAATCTTCTCTGTTTCACCTTCATCAATTAATTTCGGCAATGTTGGCTTAGGTGGAAGTGCAACAACTACTCTTACAGTCAACAATCCTGGAACGACAAACTCTCTTTCAATAAGCAGTGCATCAATACTTGGTGCTGCACCGGAATTCACAGTAGTACCAAATCCTCCGGCTACCTTTCCAATTGTTGTTGCACCAGGTGCTAGCTATAATTTCGATGTAACTTTCGCACCAACAGTCGGTGGTAATTTTTCTGATAATGTACGCTTTACACATAATGCACCTGGTTCTCCAAGTGATGTGGCTGTTACAGGAGTTGGTCAGGCACAAGGTGGAGACCTTGTATTTGATCCTCAAACCAGAACAATATTTGATAATTCCCAGGGCTATTCAACAGCTATTCGACTTGAAAACTATGTTGGTAACGCTCTAAAAGCTTTGCAGTTCAAGATTATTCTTGATGGGAAATTGGTTTTCAGATCAATTGAAAGAGGTGCAGCAATAGCGAACGGTGCTAATTGGACATTCGCATATCAAATAGCACCGGGTTCGGTTAATTCAGATGGTTCAAGAAATGATACCATAAAAGTAGTTATACTGGGTAATGGAACAAATCAATTACCAGCAGGAGATCATGAAATCGCTATAATTGAATATGATGCTGTTAACGTACAGGTAAATCAAACAACAACGACTGTTCATTTTGAAGATGTTATAGGCGGTACCGGTACACCAAATCCAGGCGGTGATGCTAATATAATAGCTGGACCAGCTCAACTGATTACAATCAATAACAGAGTGTTTTACGGTGATGTCAACCTAGATGACAGAGTAGATATTCTTGATATTTTATTAATGATCGACTACATACTTGAGCGCAACACTTTTTCAACTGAACAATTCACAAGAGGCGATATTTCTCCGTGGACACCTGGTCAACCTGCACCAAGTCCGGATGGGCAAATCAATGCACTTGATCTTGCTTTACTGCAGAATATTATCTTAACTGGTTTATATCCAAGCAATGAACCGGCAACAAGGCCAATTCAGTTGCTTGATATTGCTGAAAAAAGTTTTCAAAAACTTAATCCAGGTGACGATGCTGCTTTGACATTCCATATTACAGAGCAGGGAATTGCCGTAGTTCTTGAATCGATTGTAAAGGTTAAAGGATTACAGGTTAATTTCAGTGAAGTAAATAACTCAACTGCTGGAATGCAAGTGGAAACAGTTATGGGTAATGGTTATTACTATCAAGATCAAAAAATTATGCGCGTACTTGTATACGATGAACTGG
>JALONF010000031.1 GCA_025455085.1 Ignavibacteriaceae bacterium | reverse complement strand
TCTGATTGCTTGGCATCTATGTAAGTTATTTTTGGACCGAGATTACTCAAGTTAGCTCCGATGCTGAGCCTGTTTTCCAGTTCCCAACCGAAGATATCCAGATAAGCCGGTCTCCACATACCAGCAAGGTCAAAGCTGACGGAAGTTGCAACACCAGTTCCCTGCTCTTCACCCGTAGGCTGATCTGAAAGTCTACTATGGATAATCCTGAAGTTAAAACCAACACCCCAGTCAGTACCAAGCTTCGTTGCATAACCAAGAGTCAGCGCAGCATCATAAGCATTGAATGTTCCCACCGGTTCAGGTCCACCTTCAAGAGTTCTGACAAACTCACCAAAATTCATATACGTAATACTGGCAGTTACATTTCCGCTCAATTCTTCGAGATAAGTTCTAAAGGTCAGGTAGTCATAGAATAAATCAAGATTAAACTGTGGCAGCCAGTTACTGTGTGTAATAGTAACTTCAGTTCCTGTCAAGAATGCAATTCCTGCGGGGTTCCAGAATATTGCCGCTGAATTATCGGCAAGACCTGTCCCTGATTCACCAAGAGCACCAAATCTAGAATCGGGTGCTAAAAGCAGGAATGGAACTGCAGCTTCTCCCTGAGCATAACTTTTAGTTGGGATTGCAAGAATAGTCAGTCCTATCAGTAAGAAGGATAGTATCACCTTCATTTTAGTTTTCCTCCTGGATATTTTATTATCGTCTGTTTTTAACATTATCGTTCCTCTTCGTATTAGAAATATATAAAAATAATTTTGATTAAAAATGCTTAAAAATTTCACAACTATTTAACTACCGCCATCTTGCCTAATACACTCTGGGTAAACTCTCCATCGGTTGTTTTTACTATTAATTTATAGAGATAAGTACCGTTACCTAATTGGTCTCCGTCTTCATCTCTGCCATTCCAATTAATCTTCACAAATTTCTGATTGATGTTTTTCTCCTCAATTTGTTTTATCAATCTTCCAGCAATGGTATAAACATTTATTTTTACATCAACAGGACGAGAAAGGTTATGCTGAAAAGTGAAAGAAGTATTTGATGAAAATGGATTAGGATAGTTGTAAATATCTCTCACAACGAGATCATTAGTGCTGACAACTGTAAAGAATGATTCTTCATTTGAAAAATTATTAAATACATCCCAGGCTTTTACTTCTATTGAATAATCACCATCATTCATTTTATTAAACTTATAATTGATTTCACCTTTTTTACCGCCGGCATCCAATTCGCCAACGAAGTAATCCGTAAAGTCTATCGGACTGCCCTGGTTTTTATTTAGTATTCCTTCCAGCTTATGACCAACTCCTGTGCCGGTAGTGTTTAGACCTGTTTCATCGAAAAGTCTGACAATTAAATTTGGATCAGGACCTACAAGGTAAGAACTGATGTAGGCAGCATTATCAAAAAATATTTCTATCTCCGGACCCTCACCATCGTTAACTGCAGTAGTATCTGTGCCACCGACAATAATTTTATTTGTATAAGCTAATCCATCAGATTCAAGGTCAAAGAAATAAAAAATGATTTTGCCGTTTTTATTTTCATAAGAGATATCTTTTGGAACAACAAATTCTGCCTCAAAATCACCGCCGGTAACAGAAACTCTTCCTCGAAAAATGATGCCGCCCTGAATACGCATCGGATAATTATTAATTTCTTCGAGAAGTTTTATTCTTTCTGAATCGAATACAGTCAACAGACCTTCACCATTATATTCAGTCCACTTTGTGCCGTCCGGTTTCAGGATAGTTCCTGCAATTTTAGTATTGCTCAATGCTCTAACTTGAACATCGGCGCTCAAGAGCTGTCCATTAATAGAGTCAATCGAACCAAAATACTGCGGCATATTGAGTCTTAAAGTTGGGTCGCCTAACAAGTGAAATTTCTGATCATTCACTTGATTTAAATCTATTTTCGTCCTATAAACGGCGTACCCCAATGTAACAGGTAAATTAAATTCTTCTCTCGGCTCTTTAAAAAGATAATCTAAAAATACCCTGTTTAGGGTTGAATTTAGCCCAGAATAGACTAAACGTGAAGCACTGAAAGTTGCAATGGCACCTGCATCCTTAAGAAACAATAAATCTTCAGCACCACTCCTGTAATTCGGAACATCATAGATACCGAAATCACAAGTTGCCGCGCAAAGGAAGAAGTATTTATCATTTTTAAGCTGAGGTATAGCTACACCTCTTTCAAACACAAATTCATGTGCCCAAACATCCGGATTTCCATGTCCAACATAATTTACCATCAACGTGCCCTGATTCATTATCTTTAAAATCTCAGTATTAACGGCAGGTTTTCTTCGTCCATTACCGGTAATGACAGCAGGATAATCAGCAAGATATATTTTTTTAAGATCGAATGAAGCAGGAATGCTGGTGATTGTTAAATTTTCAGATTGAGCAGTATGAAGTTGCAAGTCATTACCGGATGAGGTTAATCCATCATCAGCAACTAGTGTCAAAAGATTTCTCCAGTTTCCACGCTCACTATTCTTTTCGTAGTGAACAATTTTATCAATGTAGGCATTCGCCTCATTTAAACTTCTTACAGTCAATCTTCCAAAAGCAAGATCTGGCTCTAAATCCTCACCATCAACTCTGGCAAAAAAATCATCTGTGCAATATGAATCTCTTCCGCCTATCATTTTAAGAGATTCTTCAGTTTCCCAGGCAGGGATATAATTATCACCGAAGCCTTCGATATTTTTATAGTCGAAAGTGCCTTTGCCCATAAACAGAAAATATTCAGGTTTAATCTGCCAGTTGTCATAAGCATATTTTATAAAATCCCTTACTGCAGATATATCCTGAATGCCGCAGGAAAACTCATTATATATTTTCTCTATATCAATTACGATTGCAGATATCGGGACTTTGGATTCGTTTTCTCTGTAATTTTTTAATCGGCTAGATGCATCAAGAAAATTTTTATGAGATATAATTATAAACCTGGCTCCGTCTGTTATTCCTCTTAAATTGGAATTTTCAACCGTAGATGGATTTGACGGAATCAAAAAATTTTCATTACCTACAGCGATGTATTTTCTGATTGAGTCAGCATTTTCAGAAACTTGGAATCTATAATCACCGCCACTTGGAAATCCGGGTTTAGGATTTACAAGGAAAATATTGCTGTAATCTGTAACATCAAAAACTTTTATTTCTGATGATGGGAATCCGCTAAGGTAGTATTCAACTAATGCAGAAGAATCTTTTGAGAAGAAAATAATTTTATTTTCAACTGGTTTAAGCTCTTTCTCAAAACTAATTTGAAAATAGTCCAGATAGCCGATTGAATTGACTGAAGATGAACTAAGCGTAAATTTTAAAACACTTCTGCTATCAGGTAAATTATCATTATAAACTGTATTTCTTATATGCCCCTCTCCGACAGTGTAATCAGCATTCCCGTACCCAGCTAAGCTGCCAGAGAAAATATTAACAGAATTTTCCATAACTGTTAAGACAAAAGCATTTTGTGAAGCATTGACAAATCTAAATTTATAATTTATAGGAACTGAAGTGACTCTAAAATCAAGTTTGTTCATATATGTTCTGCTGGGAATAGACTGGGAAAAGTCATCTCCAAGATACTGCCTGCCTGATTTCGCAAGGTTTATCTTATCAACTTCGTAATCTACAAATGCTTCTGTCGAAGTCTGAACCAAATCTGCCACTGAATTTAAGCTTGATTTACTTTGAACTCTCTTACCATTATCACCACCTACAGTAATCCAGAAATAGTTTTTATCAGAAAACTGGTGGTTAAATCTTTTAATTGTCTTGTCTGAGGGATCATAATCTCTGAACTGGCTTCCTCTGCCGTAAAACAAAATGTAATCTCCCTGATCAAACGATCCATCGCTTTCACCAATAACCAATATTGCATTCTCAACTAAATCAACAGGACGAGGAGTGGTTACTTTTTCTGATAACTGCTTCCCGCTGTTATTATAAATCTTAATCGTTCGTGGATCGATAGAAGATAAATTGAAACCAAAAGACTCAAGCTTTGCTTTGTCTATTTTATAAATTCCCTCAGTTGGGGCCTCAAATTTTACCCATTGACCATTTGCCAAAACGCTGTTAGCAACTTTTGATAATCTTCTGTCTTCCTTAACCCAATATTTTGCAGCATCATAATTAATTATAGAATACTTCAGTAATTCATCCTCAACTTTTCTTCCTGTAAGCTGAGCATTACCATAATCAACTTGAAATACAATCTTTGAATACAAAAGGATGGTATTCGTATTAACATCAAACTTAACTGGGAATAATCTTATGTCTTGCACACCTAATCCTCGTGCAATTCCATAATCACCAAATGAAGCTAGTTCGGGAAAATCAACGTAGTTATAATATTCCGAAGAGATTTCATATTTAGCTGCATTCAGGAAATTTTCTTTTTCGTAAGAAGGGATTGGAGATACTTTGCCACTAATAACTCTGTATGTGGAACTTAACACTTTGATCGAATTGCCAAATTCAGAAGGGACACCAATAACTAATCGCCTTTCAGGAACTTCTGGAGTTCCCCTTTCGGTTGATTCATCAATATATCCATATCCAAGACCAATATTTCTGAATTCCTGCTCATTGATTTTTCTTACGGTTGTATCTACAAAGTGCGGAGAATATTCAATGATAATTGAATTCTGATTGGAAGCAAGAATCCTGATATCCTGTTGGGAAGATAAGATGGCAGTAAATGCCAGAACGATGGTTAAGATTTTGCCAATCATAATAAAGTAATTTAAAATAATTCTATTTAGAATATTTCTTTAAGATATTTTTAAATTCTAATATTCAGCGCTGAATATCAATGATGTAGCAAAATCCTATTTAAAACTCCTTTGATTTGATCGAAAAATAGTCAACTATTAGCTTACCAGTCAAGTCATTTTTCAACTATTTAGTTGCTGCACTTTTTCAAGAATGTCACCTGTTTTTATATATGTAACAGGCAGAGTTGAATCTAACCAAAGAACTTTTTTATCAGTTCCTATTAATACAAGCATTCTTTTATTCATCCCTATCAAATTGATTGCATCAAACTGTTTGCTTACTTTTTTATCAACATCTGATAGCAAGGGAAAATTAAGTTTAAGTTTACTGCAGAATTTTTCGTGAGAATCCACACTGTCGGTGCTGATTCCAACAACCTTAACACCATTTTTCTCAAATTCCTCAAGATTGTTGTTGTATTCAGCAAGTTGAGTAGAACAAACGGGGGTATCATCCTTTGGATAAAACGCTAGCAATACTCTCTTATCAAGATTTTTATAAAGATCATATTCATTTCCATTTTCATCTTTCAAAATGAAGTTTGAGACAAAATCCCCTTCTTTCATAATCCAAGTAACTCCTTGTTATTTTTCATTGCGTTTATACAAAACTGAATATGTTCTTCAAGAGGCACAACGAGTTCTTCAGCTCCTTTGTGAATATCTTCGCGGTTGACTGCTCTTGCAAAAGCTTTATCCTTCAACTTTTTAATTACTGATTTTACTTCAACTTCGTCGATTGATCTCGACGGACGAACATACGACACAGCAGTTAAAAATCCTGCAAGTTCATCACAAGCAAATAACACTTTTGCAAGCAAAGAAGTTCTCTTTACTCCTGTGTAATCTGCGTGGGACATTATCGCATATCGAAATTCTTCTGAAAAACCTTTTTCTTTAAGGATTTCATTCCCCTTGTAAGGATGTTCATCTGCTGTTGGATACATTTCATAATCGAAATCGTGCAGCAAGGCAACATTGCCCCAATACTTTTCATCTTCATTTAGCTTAACTGCATAAGCTCGCACACAAGTCTCAACAGCAAGAGCATGCTTAATCAAACTTTCGCCTTTTGTGTATTCATTGAGAATTAGAAAGCAGTAATCTCTATCTCTTTCAAAATCCGACATCAGCTATTCTCCTTTTTTCTATTCAATTTTTTGGACTGAAACTCGGACACAAATCACCGACAACACATTGCATGCATTTTGGTCGTCTGGCGATACAAATATTTCTTCCGTGATTCATTAAATAATGACCAAGATTTATCCATTCCTTTTCAGGAAATATTTCTTTTAGCCTCTCCTCGATTTTATCAGGTTTTTCTGAATCAACAAATCCCATAAGATTGGATAATCTTATTACGTGAGTGTCAACTGCAATGGCAGGGATTCCGAAAGCATTGCCTGCAACCACCGAAGCAGTCTTCCTGCCAACCCCGGGCAAGGCATAGAGAGCTTCAAAATCTTCTGGAACTTTTCCTTGATGTTTTTCTAATAGAGCTTTGCAGCAATTTTTAATGCTCTTTGCTTTTTGCTGATAAAATCCTGTTGAGAAAATATCTTTTTCAAGCTCTTGATTTGATATGTTTAAATAATCCTTAGGCTTTTTGTATTTCTTGAATAAAGATTTAGTAACGAGGTTTACTCTTTCATCAGTACACTGCGCGGAAAGAATTGTAGAAATCAATAATTCAAAAGGTGTTCCAAATTCAAGGGCTATTTTTGCAAGAGGATATTCCTTTTTCAACCTCTTCAAAATTTCTGAGGCTCTTTTTAATTCAGAATTTGATTTAGTGTCGGTTGAACTTTTCATCGGTTATCTTTAGTCTTTCAACGGGTGAATTATTAATGATGTGCTGCTGAATAATTTCTTCCACATCATCAATAGTTATTTTGCCATACCAGATTTGTTCAGGATAAATTACAATTGTAACACCGTGTTCGCAGGCATCAAGACATCCAGCAGTGTTGGCACGAACTGAAGTATTTAAGCCAAGTTCTTTAATTCTTTTCTTGAGAAGCTCTTTTATTTCAGTACTATTTTTTTCTGCACAGCATCCACGAGGATGTCCTTCCGGTCTTCTGTTTTCACAAATAAAAATATGTTTTTCAAATCGTTTCATAAAAATATTATAGATTAATTCATTGCAATAAAAATACAAATATTATTGAAGATTAGTCTACAGAGATTTTTATAATTTAGATTTGGAATTTAAGGTGGTAGCGCGTGCGGGATTCGAACCCGCGATCTCCGCCTTGAGAGGGCGGCGTCCTAAGCCACTAGACGAACGCGCCGGTAAAATTATTATCTCTGAAGCAAAGATAAGCAGCATAGATAATAACATCAATTTTATCCAGACTTCTTTTAAATAATTCCATTCAACTTCAACCACTTGTAACCATCAATTGACTTATAAAATCTTTCCCTGGCAACGGCTTCTTTCCTGGTTTTGAAGATTTCATAATAATGGAGTTTATATGGTATGTGACCTTTCGTGAATTTCACTTTACCAGCGTTATGGGTTTCAACTCTATTCTCAAGTTTTTCCGTTGACCCATAGTAATGTGTTCTATCCTTTAAACTTTTTAAGATATAACAGTAGTACATCTTATATTATTGTAATTGAAAACAGTGTGCGGGATTCCTCCAAAGGAGTCCCTTTGGGAGAACCCGCGATCTCCGCCTTGAGAGGGCGGCGTCCTAAGCCACTAGACGAACGCGCCTAAGATTCAATTAAAAATGAAAAATTTACAATTAAAAATTATAAGACCCATTAATCTTCAATTGTAAATTGTTAATTGAGCATTATTCATTGAAAAGCTGTCCCGCTAGGACTCGAACCTAGACTCTTCTGATCCAGAGTCAGACGTGTTAACCAGTTACACCACGGGACAATTAATTTTGACAGTAAAATTACAACATTTAACCAAATATTCCCAAAGAAGTGATGGATATAAAATTAAATTTGAGCTAATACTAGTACAATCCTTCAATGATTGGGTTAAAGTAAAAACACAATTTGTGGATATCCTTTTCTATGAAAATCCATTTCTTTTAACTCCATTATTCACTAATATTGATCAGTTGAAATTAAGATATTAAAAATGAAATCAGTTTTTGCGATTCTTATATTACTGGCGGGAACACTTGCATTTCCTCAGAAATATCAATTAGAAAATAAAATTGGTCAGTTTGTTAATGCTTCTTCCTTCTATATAAATCCGACAGGGTTTATTTACGTTACAGATATTAACACAGATGAAATAACTGTATTAGATACCTTGGGCAACATTGTTAAGAATATTGGTGGATACGGCTGGAGGCAAAGCGCTTTTGATAATCCTGCTGATATTTATGCGGATGCATTAAAAGTTTATGTTACCGATAAAAACAATCATCGCATCCAGAGATTTGACAAGAATCTCAATTTTAATTTTCAAATAATTACCCGCCAGAGTGAAGTAGAGGAAGAGCGATTCGGGTATCCTTTAAGTGCTGTTATGTCAAACCTGGGAGATATTTTTATACTCGACTCGGAAAATTCGCGCATCGTCAAGTTTGACATCTTTGGAAATTTTCTCCAGAACTTCGGTGGATACGATTATGGTAATTATGCCTTGCAAAAACCGGTTCAGCTCGCTGTATCTATGCAGAACGATATTTTCGTAGTTGATGGTAATCAAATAATTATGTTTGATCAATATGGAAATGGCAGCGGAAAAATTACAGGCATCGAAGAATTTAATAGTATAAGAATAATATTTGAGTGGTTAACGGTTACGAGTAAAGACAAAATTTACACAGCAAATCTCAGATCACCTGAAATGAGTCTGAGAGAAGTGCTGCTCGACGGTTTAGAAGATAAATTAGAAATTGTCTCAGCTTTGATATTTGGTAATAAACTTTATGTTCTATCTAAAAAAGAAATTTTAATTTTTAACAGAATATAAATTTTTAAAATTGCACCTTACTGAAGTAATAAATTCTATGGTACTTATCTTTGAATACAGAGCGAAGATAATCATAATGCGACTTCTTTTTCTTTTCTTATTATCAATTTTGACTATCGGATTTTTACTTCCAACTATAACATCAATCGATAATTCTTTATCGAACTTTTTATTGACAAAAGTCTATTCAACCGTCTGTCATCAGGAAAGTGCAAAATGTATTTCAATTGGCGGCGCCTCAATGCTGGTTTGTGCAAGGTGTGCAGGAATTTATGCGGGGGCATTAGTATCTGGATTATTTAGTTTACTAACGCTTGTACGTCCAATTAGTACGAAAGTCTTAATATTGTCAGTGATACCCTTAGTAATTGATGTGTTCTTTACATTCACAGGAGTCTATAATTATTCACAAAGTATTGCATTTGCTTCCGGTTTAGCTTTTGGAGGCATATTATATTTATTAGTTATAGCCGAACTAGAAAATTTATTTTCAAACAAATCTTTTAAGGGGAATGAATAAAAAATATTTATCAGCATTAGTGTGCGGTTTTGGTGCATCCGTTTTAACAACCATACCAGGAGTCCAAACCATTGCTTGTTGCTTACTAGTCCCTGTTGCATCGGCAATATCAATTTTTCTTTACAATAAATCACAAACAGAATTAATTAAAATTCAAACGGGGACCGGTATCTTTCTTGGACTATTGACTGCTGTATTTGCTGCACTCTTTGCAAGCGGATTTGAAATTATCATTACTTATATCACAAGGACTAGCGACCTGGTAACGTCAATGCCTCAAGCAGAAAAAGTTGTAAAAGATATGAATTTAGGACCTGCTGCAGAAGAATCGATGGAATTATTAAAACAAATGGTAAGTGAAATTCAATCGAAAGGTTTTTCCTTCTTGTATGCGTTCTTGATTACTACCACAAATCTGATTACATATTCAATTTTTGGTATGCTTGGTGGTTTAATCGGTACTGCTGTTATAAATAAAAGAAACCAGGCAGTTTAAAATGATTTCAGCATTTATATTTTTTGCACATTTTATTTTCTTATTGATAATCTACACCTGGAAATGGCAGCGCGAAGGAATTTCAGGTGCACTTCTTAATGTCAGCTTAATATTAATTTTATTTGCTGTAGGCTGGACTATAACAGGAATGATTGCAAAATTTTTAATGGAGCCCGAAGGTTTTGGACTATACTATGACAGAGATACGTTTTCACTTACACTACTCACAATTATTGAAATTTTGTTTTACCGATTCTATTATAAAGCTTCTACTGCAGACGGTAAGGGAACACAATAACAGCAGTTTGTTCCGACTGTCTTTGATTTGAACTTAGTGCCTCAAATCTCCATTGTCGTAGAGAATTAATTGCAGCATTCTCCAATCTTGTATCAGCTTTCATTACAGGAACGATTGTTCCAACTGTGCCATCAGGTAGTATTGTAAACCGTAGTTTAATATTAACTTCCTTTTTTACGCCCTCGGGATATTGTGGAAGAATAAAACTATAAATTTTTCTGGTTCCCTTTCCTCCCCAGTCAATATCAAATCCAAAGTTACCTTCAACGCTACTGTTTCCTTCTTCACTTGATTTGGAATTAGATACAACAGTTTCAGTATTAATCTCATTCCTTTCTTCTGCTAACTCTTTTTCGTTATTAGCAGGTTTGATTACATTTTCATTCTCTGTATTTACTGCAATTGGCAAGTCAACCTCTTTGACCTCAGGATTTTTTTCCTTGGACTGTTCCTTTTCACTTGGCTTTGGAGTTTCTTTAATAATATTTATTTTATTTCCCTGTGCACCTGAAGAACCGGTTTGATCAGAAATACCGAAGGACAGATCAATATATTCTGATGGCACATAATCAAAGGAAAGATTAATTAATAGAAAAAGCAGTATTGCAATTGCATGCAATACCAGGGATATCGCATAAGATATTCCTGAACTTTTCTTGGAAGACATAGCACTCCTCCTATGGATTTTCTTTTTCTGTTTCTATTGTGAATTTGCCAATGCCAACAGATTTGGCCGCGTCAATTACTTTTATTACGATATCTATTTGAACTGTCTTATCTGCCCTTATAACAAGGTTAGCTTCATCACTGACGCCGCGCATTTCAGTAAGCTTTCCCGATAACATATCAATTGTTGTCTGATCCGGTCCGGCATATATTACACCAGCTGAAGTGATTGTAACAATCATCTTTGTTGGTTCTGATAGTTCATTTGTTTTTGAGCCAGGTAGTTTAACTTTCACACCTGTTTGAATTACAAATTGAGATGTTAGAAGAAAAAATATTACCAGCAGTAAGACAATATCCGTTAACGATGAATACGAAAAAACTGTTAATGGTTGATTTGATGTGCTAAATTTCATAAAAGCACCTACATCTCAACTTCTATTTCATCATCAAAATCTACTGCTTCCTTGGATGTATCCTGCATAGTATCAACAACATCATTTGCAACAGTTTCCATATCAGAAACAAACTTCTTGATTGCACTTACGAAATAATTATAAAAGGCGTAAGCCGGAATGCCAACAATTAGACCAAATGCAGTAGTTATCAAAGCTTCCCAAATGCCACCTGCAAGATCACTCGGGTTAGCGGCACCCGCGAGGTCCTCAATTCTCATAAATGCTTGAATCATTCCAGTAACAGTTCCAAGGAAACCTAGCAATGGAGCAACTCCGGCAACCGTAGCAAGGATTGATAATCCTTTCTCAAGCTTACTAACTTCCTGCCTTCCAGCATTCTCAATTGCCTCTTTAACTCGTTCATGACCCATGCCAAATTTTTTCAATCCCTTTCGTACCATATTACCAATCGGAGATTTTTCCCTTAAGCAATAAGAAGCAGCACCGCTCATATCCCTGTTCTTAATAAATCCTCTTATCCTTACTAAGAATGCTGGTAAATTAATTTTAGCTCTTCTAAGAACTAAAAATCTGTCAATAGCAACCGCTAGTGCAACAACCGAGCAAAATAAAATTGCCCACATTATCACACCACCCTTCAGAAATATTTCTAATAGATTCATCTCGCTCCAAATATTTATTATTTAATATATTTTTCTTGAAATTGCCGGGCAAACTCTTCAGAAGTAAAATCACCAACGTTTAAATTATACATCATTGCTCCGCTGGGTGACTCAACGACTTCTATAAAAGCATTGTAACCCATATTAAAATATCTATCAGCTTCTCTATTGGCTATTTCTTCTGATTTAAAAGTTCCAGCCTGAACTACATAAAAGTTTTTATATAAGAATATCCTGCTGATTTTCTCTTCCTTTATTTCCGGTTTTACAGGTTCCTGTTCAACAACAGGTGCTACATTTTTTTCATCTTCTTTG
>JALONF010000280.1 GCA_025455085.1 Ignavibacteriaceae bacterium | reverse complement strand
TTCTTCAGCTTTTTTATCAGCAATTGTGACTGGGGAATTATCTGACTTTGAATCAACAGTAAGTTTCGTTCTGAAGTACGTTTTTATTATTTCGGAGCTTGCGTGAGTTAATATTCTGCTAAAGTTTTTGAATTCTGATAGTTCAGTCATTTTCGTTTGAATTTTAATAGAAAGATGATTGAAAATTAAGTAAAAATCCTTTGTGAGAAGCAGGGGCAATTACTATATTTACAGCCCAAAATAAAAGAAACCGGAGAGTTGGCAGAGTGGTTGAATGCGGCGGTCTTGAAAACCGTTAAGGATGCAAGTCCTTCCGGGGTTCGAATCCCTGACTCTCCGCCCAGTATAAAAAAATATGCGAAAGTTGCGAAAAAGTGCGATTTTCGCATTTTAATTTCTCCCTGATCGACCCTAATCGACCTTTTTTCACCCACACATGGAGACTTTTTGGAGAACTTTTTCTTCAGATTTTAAATTAAATAAAATTACTATTTTTATTTAAAGTAGAATAGATGTGGTTTTCATAATACTATAGTTAATGAAGAAAACAGAAATAATGGAGATAAGGTTTTTACATCAATAATTAGAAATTTTATTTTTACAGAGACTCAATAAGGAATTCAGAATATGACTTTTTCTAAAACAACTGAATATGCATTACGCGTTCTTGTACTGATGGCACAGGATACTGATAAAATGTACACCTCAGCTTTACTTCACGATGAATTGAATATACCAAAGAAATATCTTCAGCGACTGCTTACAGATCTTTCTAAAAGTAAGCTGATTAAAAGCATACAGGGAAGAAGCGGCGGATTTATTTTCACAAAGAAGTTAGAAAAAATTTTTCTATCGGATATTATTAATGCCGTCGAAGGATTTAGTCACGAGCCAACCTGTTTCTTTGGATTTGATAAATGTGCGCTTGATAATCCCTGTGCGATGCACGATGTTTGGGTGCAATCTCAGGAGAAACTGATTCAGGTATTAAAAACCACAAGTCTGAAAGATTTGCAAAAGAAAAAAGTGACATTTTGATTTTTTTAGTGTTAAATGCTACGTTTGAGTAGCATTTTAATTAATTTTTGGAGGGTTCTTCTATGGTTGATTCAGAAATTGTTCTTTGGGGACAAACAATCGCATACACAATTTATGTCCTAATCATAATGTCATTGGTCGGATGGTTTGCTTATAATGTTACTAAAGATGAAAAAAGCAAAGCAATAAAACCGGCTTTATTCTATTCGTTGGTAGGCTTCCTCGTTCTGCTCGGAGTTTCACTTCACATAATTACACACGAAACCATTCCCTGGAAACCGATGGATTTAAACCGATCAGAAATCACACCTGATAAAACTTTCAATATCACTGTCTCAAATCATAAATTCATTCTGCCCACAGAAAAAATGATCATCAGTAAAAATGAAAAAGTTCTTTTCAATGTCACTTCGGAAGATTTGACTTATGGATTTGGTTTATTCCGTGATAACAACTCAATGGTTTTCCAGATGCAGGTTTTACCGAGACATAAAAATGATATCCTCTGGCAATTCGACAAAGCGGGCGTCTATTCAATCCGGTCAACTGAATATTCCGGTCCTGCAGGTATTGGAATGATTGAAAAAAATGTTGTTGAAGTAATCGACTAAATCATCAGGCAAAATATTTTTTTAATAAAAATAAGAGAATAATAAAATGAGTTTTTCATACACACTATTAAACGGGGAACAGGGTTTGTTTAAACCCGTTTCATTAACTCCAATGCAGAAGATGACATTAAGATTTGTCGTAATCGGTTTGCTCTATTATGGATTTGCAGTTATTGAAGGAATGATAATGCGAATGTATCAGGTAAAGCCAATTGATATGGTAACAACTGACCAGTACTTTGCTATCCTTACTGCACATCCGCTTGTTGGAATTTTTGGTTCAACATATTCAATTGTGTTTGGTGCTTTTCTTTTTCTTGTTCCATTCCTGATGAAGAAACCTTTGTGGAGTATTAAACTTGCAAATTATACTTGCGGATTAGTTGCAATAGGAACGTTTGTTCTGTGGTTTTCAGGTTTTCTTACACATTATGCACCGCTCTATACATTATACTGGCCATTACCAGTTGACTTTTCGCAATTCAGCCTCGGTGGTGGAATATTTTTTATTTTTGGGGTTGCATTGGTAATGGTTGGGACTGTCTTTTTCGTAATAAATATTTTTAAGACTATCGCATACACACCGGAAGGTTTTGAAAAACAACCTGCAGGAGCATTAATATCCTCAGCACTTGGAATAAGTGGATTAAAAAATCTTTTCAGAAAAAATAAAAAAGAACATTTAGTTTCTCTCCCCGTTGCAGCAATTGCACGAGGTACTGTTGATACTGCATTAAATGCGGCGATAATTCTTTTCACAGGAGTTCTGATCCTGGTTTATATGTTTGCTGAGTTGTTCGGAACAAGTTTAAAGCATTCAGCAATTGATGCTTTACTATACAAGAACTGGTTTTGGTGGGGATTGGATTTAATTGCCGATGGACTTGTTTTGATCTTTGTTGCAGGTACCTGGTATCTACTGGCAACTTTAATCACAGGCAAAAAACTTTTTATGGAAAACTGGGCTCGTGCTGCGTTGTTTGTTGAGATGGTTGTTAGCTGGACGGTATGGTCACATCATTTAATGTCGGATCAGGCACAACCCGGAATATTAAAAATTTTATCCGGTGAAATGGTTACTGCCTTTGAGCTTATTACCCAAGGATTAGCATTCTTTATCACATTGATCACACTCTGGAGTGCAAAGCCGCTTCAGATGACAAATCCATTGAAGTTTTTACTTGGTGGATTACTTGGATTTGCGTTAGCAGTTCCCGCAGGAATTATGCAGGCTGATTTAGGATTAAATAGAATTCTCCACAACACACAGTGGATTGTTGGACCTCACGTTCACGTTGCAATTTTAGTTGGTCTTACAATGACTCTCTATTCTGCAATTTATTTCCTCTTGCCAATCCTGACTAATGGAGCAAAACTATACAGTCAGAAATTAGCCTCGCTCCATTTTTGGTTTCATCTGCTCGGTGGAATTGGTATGGGTGCCTTTATGGGAATGGCAGGATTGAATGGAATGTTACGTCGAACAATTTATTATAATGGCGAGTTTAATGTTTTTATGATACTTGCCGGACTTTCGGGTTTATTACTATTGCTTGGCTTCCTTCTCTTCTTCTTTAATATTGTTATGACGGTCGGATTAAAAGGAGTGATCGGAATATTTATGCCAGCAAGTACAAGAACAAAAGATTTATTACCTGCACAAGCATAATATTGCCAAATAAAATTTTTTTGAATCCCTTCTGCTTATTTCAGAGGGGATTTTTATTGATTACCGGATAAAATAGTAAAATTTTTGGTTTGCCAAATATGATACCTCTGGTCTTTGCTTTTTCTATTTCTGCTATAACTCACTATCGTATTATTGTCCGCTTAAATTCTGCAAAGCTGAACATACATATTATTTAGCATTGGCTTTTAAACCACAGGTCCGTTTAATCTTTAAAGCATTAACACTT
>JALONF010000279.1 GCA_025455085.1 Ignavibacteriaceae bacterium | reverse complement strand
AAGAACGCTAAGAAAAAAATCAATCAACAAAATATCTAAATAGAATGATTATTGACTTAAGAACTGGAATCGGATTTGACGTCCACGCATTTGCCGAAGGAAGAAAATTAATTCTTGGTGGAATTGAAATTAAACACGACAAGGGCTTGGCTGGTCATTCCGATGCTGATGCTCTCTTGCATGCGGTCACAGATGCTTTGCTCGGTTCACTTTCACTTGGAGACATCGGCACTCACTTCCCTGATGATGATCCAAGATATAAAAATGCTGACAGCACTGTCTTCTTGAAAAAAGCAAACGAACTTGTGAGGAACAGAGGATTTTATGTGAATAATATTGATGTGGTAGTGATGCTTCAGCAGCCGAAAATCTCTCCATACACTCAGAAGATGAAAGAAAAGATTTCAAAAATTCTTGATATTGGAGCAGATCGTATATCAATCAAAGCAACTACAACTGAAAAGCTTGGATTCGTTGGAAGAGAAGAAGGTATATCAGTAATGGCTGTGGCAACTGTTGTAAGAAAATAATGTTTGAAGATATCCTCACTAAGATTGCAACCTTTCCACCATTCTGGATATACATCACACTCTTCTTCTTTGCTTTTATTGAGAATGTTTTTCCGCCGTCACCCAGCGACGTAGTAACAGTGATTGGCGGTTCACTTGTTGGTACGGGTGCTATTAATTTTTTTCTTGCTCTTTCATTCACAATTCTTGGCAGCATATTAGGTTTTACTCTTATGTTTTACATCGGTGCAACGGTTGATAAAAAATTAATTCACTCAGGAAGATTCAGATTTATTCCGGTTGAATCACTCGATAAAGTTGAGGCATGGTTCAGAAAGTATGGATATTTTATTGTCGTAGTAAACCGCTTTATGCCCGGAACAAGAGCAGTTATTTCTTTCTTTGCAGGAATCAGTAATCTTGATCCGAAAAGAACTATTACGCTTTGTTTTGTATCTGCATTATTTTGGAACGCTCTGATGTTATATCTTGGATTTATTTTTGGAGATAACGTTGCTCTTGTTGATGAATACCTTACAACTTACACTAACATCGTTATTGTTGTCACAGCTATCATTATTTTATTTTTCATCGTGAGATTGTTTTTCAGAAAAAGGAAATCAGCGGCTTGAAGTTTTTATCCAAATACAGAATACCAGCTAATCCCGAAGATAAAAAGCAGAGAAAAAAAGAATGGCTGCTTTTAATGATTAGCGGAGTCGTCCTTGGGATTTCATTTCCACCAATCCCTTTTCCTTTTACACTTTTAATTTTTGTAGGATTGATTCCTTACTTTATTGTTCTTAAAAAAAGAACTACACTTGCCTCAATTAACAAAGCAACTTTTCTTTTTTCTTTCTTCTTCAGCATAACAACTATTTACTGGGTAGGAAGCTGGTCATCAGAAGCAGATCCATATTTAATGTTGGCGGGCTTAGCACTTCTTCTTGCTTATCCAAGTGTTATGCTTATTCCATCAACTCTTTATTATTTAGCTAAAAAAGTTTTTCCGAAATTTGATGCACTCTGGCTACTTCCAATTTTTTGGGTAACGTTTGAATATCTTTTAACTCTAACTGATTTAAGATTTCCGTGGGTTCTTCTCGGGCATGGTCTGGCTAAGTTTAATTTATTTATTCAGGGTGCAGATATTTTCGGAACAAATGGACTTTCGCTGGTTGTGGCTTACATCAATGTGCTTCTTTATAAATCATTCTTTGAAAAGAAGGTTGAAGAAAAATTTAGATTGAAGCCTTTTTTGATTGCATTACTCATTTTTCTTTGCCTGATGATTTATGGGGTTTACAAAGTATCAGCATTTAAAATCTCAGATAGAAAAGTTATAGTTGGAGTTGTTCAGCCTGATTTGAATCCCTGGGACAAATGGGAAACCGGAAATCTGGGTCAACTAACAAAGCAATATCTTGATCTTTCGCAAAAATGTGTTGATGATGGAGCGGAAATTATTTTGTGGCCAGAGACAGCTCTTCCTGTTTATGCTTTCGGTGGAACTTATGCAGTTGTTGAAAATGCAATATTCAATTTTCTTGATACTAATAAAGTTTCGTTACTTACAGGAATGCCTGACATTATTTATTACTTTGATCAGAATAAAATTCCAAAAGATGCAAAATACTCTAAACAAGGAAATTATTATTATGCTACTTACAATGCAGTGCTTGGTCTAAATTCCGGAAGCAGACAAATTCAACGATATGGAAAAATGAAACTTGTTCCGCTTGGAGAAAAAGTTCCTTTTTCAGATCAATTAACTTTTCTTGGAGAAATTTTCAAGTGGGGAGTAGGAATAACAGGATGGAATATTGGAAAAGATACGACCGTCTTTAAAATTTACAATGATGGTCTTGACACGGTAAAAGTTGGCGGGCTTGTTTGTTATGAATCTGTAGATCCTGTTTTTGTTACGGCGTTTGTTCAGAAAGGTGCCGAAATTATTACAGTCGTAACAAATGACAGCTGGTACGGAAAATCAAGTGGTCCATATCAACATAAAGATTTTGGAATGCTTCGTGCTGTTGAAAATAGAAGATCAGTTGTGCGTTGCGCAAACGGAGGAATAAGTTGTATAATAAATGCAAAAGGTGAAATACTTTCTGAGACTGAGTTGTACACAAGAACAACTTTAGTCGGCGAAGTTCCTCTTCAAAATGAAAAAACTTTTTATTCTGAGAATCCATTAATCATTCCGGTTCTCTGCTCAGTATTTTCATTCTGGATTTTTGGAATGAATATTTTAATTTGGTTAAAGAAAAAATTTAAAATGTAAACTATCACGCCACACTGAGCGGAGTCGAAGTGTGACATAATTTTATAATAAATCATCATCCTTCGACAGGCTCAGGATGACATTGAGAATCAAAATGAAAATTATCGATCTCAGAAGCGACACCGTAACCAAACCATCACCAGAAATGCGAAAAGCCATGTACGAAGCTGAAGTTGGTGATGATGTTTTCAAAGAAGATCCAACCGTAAACAAGCTTGAAGAATACATTGCTGAACTTCTTGGAAAAGAAGCTGCACTGTACGTTCCAAGCGGAGTGATGGGAAATCAACTTTGTTTGAATGTTCTCACAGATCCCGGTGATGAAGTAATTTGCGATCGTGAAGCACACATTTTTAATTATGAATCCGCTTCACCTGCAAGACTCAGTGGGATTCAATTGTATCCACTTGATGGTAAACTTGGAATCCTAAAGGCTGAACAAGTTGAACCATACATTCGAACAACTGCGTATCATATGCCCCGCACAAAAGTTATTGAAGTTGAAAACACACATAATCGAGCCGGAGGAACAATCTGGCCAATTGAAAATATCATTGCACTAAAAAATCTTGCTAAGAAACATAATTTATTTCTCCATCTTGATGGTGCCAGACTCTGGAATGCTTGTGCTGAAACAGGGATTTCTCCAAATGAATATGCTCAACATTTTGATACTGTTTCCTGTTGTTTTTCAAAAGGGCTTGGTGCACCGGTTGGTTCTGCAATTAGCGGTTCAAAGGAATTTATAGAAGAAGCCTATCGTGTTAGAAAGGCTTGGGG
>JALONF010000278.1 GCA_025455085.1 Ignavibacteriaceae bacterium | reverse complement strand
TTCAAAAGATTTTGTTGGAAGTCAAAACATCCTTCGAAGATACAAAGGCAGGATTGAATAGTAACACTGAAGTTTTAGAATTGGTGAAACATTGTTCAACTCTTTCAAACATTGAATTAGTTGGTCTGATGACAATGGCTCCGTTCACTGATGATGAGAGAGTTATAAGGCAAAGTTTCTCTGATTTACGTAAATTAAAAGATGAAATTAATCAAAATGGGTTTGACCTTAGCGAGCTTTCAATGGGAATGACAAGCGATTACGAAATTGCAATTGAAGAAGGAGCAACTATGCTGAGAATTGGTTCAGCAATCTTTGGTCAACGAAACACTTTAAAAGACTGGAGGCAGTCATGAAACTTTCACCGCTTTTTATTAAGAAGCAGGAATTCGAAAAATCTATGAGGGGATATAATGTCGATGAAGTTCAAGCTTTCCTCGATAAAATATCTTCCGAAATGGAAGAACTTATTAATGAAAATGAAGCCTTACAGCAGGAAGTTGCAGCTCTGAATTATAAGGTTGAAGAATTTCAAAAAGTTGAAAAAGATCTTCAGGATACTCTCATCAAGACTCGGGAAACTTCAGCACAGGCTCTTGAATCAGCAAAGAAACAATCAGCATTGATTGTTAAAGAAGCTGAAATTAAGGCTAATCAGATTATTCAAAATGCAGAAAACATTGCAAATGAAATGCGGAATGCTGTTATAGTTTTAAGAGAAGAAAAAGATTTAATCATTGCAAGGCTAAAAGCAATAGTAAGCACTCAATCAAATCTGCTTGAAGGAAAAGTAAAGGATGCTGGTGAAGAACCTAAGAAACCTAAAGTGCAGGATGAACCTGATAGGCTTGATATTGATGTTGATGAAATTGTAGATAAACTTTTGTAAAAATGAGTAAGCTTATTTCAAATATTAATGAAACTCTTGAAGTAATCAAAAAATTTACGAATGAGAAGTTTCCTATCGGAATTATTCTAGGTACTGGTTTAGGCGGATTGGTAAAAGAGATAGACGTTAAGCATCAAATTAATTACGAGGATCTTCCATATTTCCCAATTTCAACAGTTGAATCTCATCACGGCAAACTGATTTTCGGAGCGATCAACGGAAAAAATGTTGTGGCAATGCAGGGAAGATTTCATTACTACGAAGGTTACTCGATGCAGCAGATTACTTATCCAGTTCGTATTATGAAATTTCTTGGAGTTGAAACTTTGCTGGTTTCAAATGCCTGCGGTGGTATGAATCCCCAATACCGCAAAGGCGATGTTATGATTATGGTTGATCATATAAATATGCTTGGTGATAATCCGCTCATCGGAAAAAATGAAGATGAACTTGGTCCAAGATTCCCTGATATGAGTGAACCATATAGTTTTGAGCTGATAGAACTTGCGGAAAAGATTGCTCTCGAAAATCAGATAAAAGTTCAAAAGGGAATTTATGTAGCTGTCCCCGGACCTAATCTCGAGACAAGAGCAGAATACAGATTTCTCAGAGCTACAGGTGCAGATGTGGTAGGAATGTCAACAATTCCTGAGAATATAGTTGCAAACCATATGGGCATGAAAGTTCTGGGGATGAGCATTGTGACAGATGAATGTTTCCCTGATTCTCTTAAGCCAGTTAACGTTGAGGAAATAATTGCAACTGCGATGCAGGCTGAACCGAAAATGACATTAATTATGAAAGAATTAATCAAGAGGCTGAAATGAAAAAATTTTTTTCTAAGTACAGTGTCCCGGTTTTATTGGGATTACTAATTTTTGCTTCAGATTTTCTTAACACTTCTCTATTCAATTTCGGCGACAGGAATTTTGCGGTTTGGTTTGTGCTTTCAATTTTATGCTTTGCCTGCGGATGGTATATAAATAGGTCACTTGGCTGGCAGTTGGGCGGCAAAGTAGTTTTTGCCGTAATTGTTTCAATAACACTCATTAGTATAGCTATCATCATTTTCTTTAATGAATATTTTGGAACTTTTGAATTACTCACAGAAAATTTAATACTCTTCAGCCTTCGAAATATTACTCTTGGCGCTATGGGAATTTTTGGAATGGCAATACAGGAAATTGTCAGCGGTGAAAAAGAAGCGTTAATATTAAGAGAGAAAGTTAAAGTTCTTGAAGCAACCGCAGCCGATTCAAGAAAAGAAGCTGAACTATTATTAAGAGAAGCCCAGTTAAAAGCCGGAATAATTATTAATGATTCTGAAGCTTCGGCAAAAAACATAACGCTCAAAAAAGAACGCATCGAACAGGAGCTTAAAGAATTTATTCAGACTGAAAGAGAATTATTAAAAAGATATGAAGAGCTAAAGTAATTATTGCTATGTATAAGCAGGGTTTAGAAAAAATAAAATATCCGGATACTGAGCAGAACATTCTGAAATTCTGGTCAGAGAAAAAGATTTTTGAAAAGAGCATTCAATTTCGCTCTCCGGAAAAATCTTTTACGTTTTACGAAGGTCCCCCAACAGCAAACGGAAAACCCGGCATCCATCACGTGATGGCTCGAACACTAAAGGATATAGTTTGCAGATATAAAACGATGCGTGGTTACAGAGTAGAGAGAAAAGCCGGTTGGGACACTCACGGACTTCCGGTTGAAATTGAAGTTGAAAAAGCACTTGGTATAAAAAACAAAAGTGAAGTTGCAACTTATGGTGTAGAAAAGTATAACCAGGCTTGCCGCGAATCTGTCTTCACTTATCTCGATCTCTGGGAAAAGATGACAGAACGGATGGGTTACTGGATTGATTTAAACTCAGCTTATGTAACCTTAACAAATGATTATATTGAATCAGTGTGGTGGGCGCTCAAAACACTTTACGAAAAAGGTCTTATTTATAAAGATTATAAAATTGTTCCGCAGGATCCAAAATCTGAAACTGTACTATCGATGGCAGAACTTGCACTCGGTTACAGAGAAACCAAAGATCCGTCGGTTTACGTTCTCTTTAAATTAAAAGATAAGGATGAATACTTTCTTGTTTGGACAACAACTCCCTGGACATTGATTTCAAATGTAGCACTTGCTGTCGGCTCTGATGTTGTTTACGTGAAAGTTGTGAATAAAGAGAAAAAAATAATTCTTGCAAAAGAACTTCTTTCAGCTCTCGATAGTGAATATGAAATTCTTGAAGAGATGAAAGGAAGTAACCTGGAAGGAGTTGAGTTCGAACAGCTGCTTCCTTATGTAAAACCTAATAAGAAAGCATTCTTTGTATGTCTCGGTGAATTTGTGAGTACTGATACTGGTTCCGGTATTGTGCATATCGCTCCTGCTTTTGGTGCTGATGACTATGATCTTTCAAAGAAATACAATCTGCCAATGCTGCAGCCAGTTGACAGAGGTGGAAGATTCACCTCTGAAATTTCTGATTATGTTGGACAATTTGTAAAAGATGCTGACAAGGATATAATCATCAAATTAAAAAATGAAGGCAAGCTTTACAAAAAGGAAACAATTACTCATACATATCCTTTTAGTTGGCGGAATCAGGACGTGCCGGTTATTTATTATGCGCGCGAGTCGTGGTTTATAAAAACAACCAGCGTTGCAAAACGGATGATCGAATTAAATAA
>JALONF010000277.1 GCA_025455085.1 Ignavibacteriaceae bacterium | reverse complement strand
AAAAAATCCCTGCTTTTGAAACATAGAAAGAAACTTTGGCGAAGTACCGAACACTGAAATTTTATGTTCTTCAATCTTTCGCCAGAGAATATCATTGTTTGGATAAACCGGATTACCATCATAAAGGTAAAGGGTTGCTCCCACTTGCAAACTGCTAACAAGCCAATTCCACATCATCCAGCCGCAGGTTGTGTAGTAAGTGATTACATCTTCTCTTTTCAGATCAGTGTGGAATACATGTTCTTTATAATGTTGTAGTAAAGTTCCGCCAGCACCATGAACCATGCACTTCGGAAGTCCAGTTGTTCCTGAAGAATACATTATATAAACAGGGTGACTGAAAGGTGTTTGCTCAAAATCTATTTCTTTTGATGTATTCTCAAGTAATTGATTAAAATAAAAAGACTTACCTAGTTTGAACTGACTTTTATTATTGCTGAATATTTTTTGTCCTAAATCCTGAAACAAAGGAATCCAAACAACATATTCAATCTGAGGAATTAAGTGAACGATTTCGTCAATCTTTTCCTTGCAGTTAATTAGCTTTCCATTGTATTGATACTCTTCTATCGCGAAAAGTATTTTTGGTTTAACTTGTCCAAACCTGTCTATCACTCCCTGAATACCAAAATCCGGGGAGCACGAAGTCCAGATAGCCCCAATACTGGTAACAGCCAGCATTGCTATTATTGTTTCGGGAATATTCGTAACAAAACCTGCAACTCTGTCTCCCCTTTTCACACCAAGTTTTCTCAATCCAAAACTACAAGCCGCAACCAATTGGTAAAGTTCATCGTAAGTTAAAACAACCTCAGGTTTATCTTCTCCGCTGCTGATTATTGCCGTGCGATCATCCTTATATCTTAGTAGATTTTCGGCAAAATTTAACTCGGCACCTTCAAACCACTTTGCACCAGGCATAATTCGCTTATCAAGAATTTTTGTATACGGGTTTGAGTGTATTATCTCAGCAAATTTCCATATAGATTCCCAGAAGGCTTCAATGTGTGTTACTGACCATGAATGTAATTCATTATACCCAGTGAAAGAAAGATTGTATTCTTTTTTCAGAAATTCGTAATAATTCGTGAAGTTCGAATTCTTAATTCTACTTTCAGAAGGAATCCAAAGTGGTTGTGTCGTAATCATAATAATAAAGAACTCACTTTCTAAGTGAGTTATTAAAATACATTAAAAAGTTCTTTGGTATTTAGTAGTTTACAGCAAAGAGAGCAACCTTCCAGGCAAAATCTGAATCATTATTTTTCAAAGCGCATTTTGCGGTTAGTTCAAGATTTACTTTTTTATTTTCAGGGATACGCAACGCTGATTGTAACATCAATTTGTAATCATTTAATTCTTGATACTTTAAAAAAGCATCATAAGTGTAAGTAAATCCTTCTGGTATTTCTTTTAAAATTTTCTGAACGAACCTATTTACTTCTTCCTTGTCAGGAATAGCTTCAGAATTACCAAACTTACCAAGATCATTAGCTGAATAAATTTCAGATTCTTTTATGTGTTGAGGGATCTGATCATAACCAATGCATTTTTTTCCGATTGGTTTTTCAACAACGAACACTCCTGAACCAGCACGAGTATAGAAATCGCCAGACATTCTTGCTACTAAATCAATCTTTAATGGATCTATTATACCGTTGGTGAATAATTCTTCAGCAACATGAAATTTGACAACCTCACATACAGCCAAATTTGCTGAAGTTCCACCTTCACCAAAGCTTTTCATTTCCAGTAATTTACATTCCATTTGAAACGGAGATTCTTTAACACGCTTTGGTTTGACAATATCAGAATCAATCGGAGTTAATCCACTCTTGATAAATTCATCAACATCAGGTGCATATTCCGCAGAAGCCAAACTTACCTGCTCAACCATTGAGTGAGTTACAGCTTGTATCACACATTCTTTCACTGCAATAAGATTATTGTAGGTATCTTTCAAAGTTGCATCTTTTCCACGTCGCGAAGGAGAAAAAGCAACAACCGGAGGGTTAGCACCAAATGCATTGAAGAATGAAAAAGGAGAAAGATTGTTTATTCCGTCTTTTGAAATTGTTGATACAAGTGCGATTGGTCTGGGCGCAACACCACCGAGTAGTAGTTTGTGAACTTCCAGGACTGATAAATTTTTAGGTTCGTAATGAAGCATTAAGAAGTTTTTTTCTTCTTTGTCAAAATCGATCGGCTTTTTTTAGCTTTTCGAATCGTGTTCTTTAGAATTCCAAGTCCAGTAATTTCAAGCTCAATCTCATCACCATCTTTGAGCCAGATTGGTGAAAAATCCTTTCCTGTTTCTTTTGCTTCAAGCGCCCACGTTCCATTCAATTCGAGATAGCAGCCGGTTCCTACTGTTCCTGAACCAATTACATCACCAGGTAATAATCTTACTCCGTAGGATGCTCGTTCAATAATTTCTGCGAAAGTCCAGTTCATGTCTTTCATGTTACCATCTGATATCTGTTTGCCGTTATGCTTAGCTGTCATTCTTAAGTCATATTTATTTCCAAATTCAGTCTGACTTTTATATGGCTCAAGTTCATCAGGAGTAACGAGCCAAGGACCGATTGTTGTGGCAAAATCTTTTCCTTTTGCGGGACCAAGATTCAGTTTCATTTCTTCCATTTGAAGAATACGAGCAGATAAATCATTCATTATCAAGTATCCAGCTATGTATCCATCTGCTTCTGATGAAGAAATATTCCTTCCCTCTTTGCCAATTACTATTGCAACTTCCAATTCAAAATCTAACTGCCGCAGATGATCATCTTCAACTCTGATTTCCCCTTCTCCAAAAATTGCGTTATGATTTGTAAAATAAAAAACAGGATACTGATCAAACTCAGGGATCATTTCAACACCACGGTTTCTTCTTGCTGTTTGAACATGCTGACGAAATGCATAACCATCTCTGCAAGATGTTGGATTAGGGATAGGAGCCAATAATTTAAGATCGGGGTTTTGAATAAATGATGTTATTTTGCCTTCTTTGATTGCTGTTTCAATTTGCCTGGCCTGGTTCATCATTTCATCACCGCCTTCTAAAAATCTTCTCATCCTCCGGGGCAGTTCAAATCCCATCCCGGCAGCACATTCTTCAACATCATAAATTTTTCCATCAAGATAAATTCCTAATCTATCTTTTTTCTTCGTAGTATAAGAAACTAATTTCATCTTAATTAATCTTTCTAAATGTTCTTACTTTTTCTTCTCCAGCCACGATTGCGAATACTCTTCAACCATTGTCGCTTTAACATTTTTTGTAACATAAAGCGGTTGGAAAGTATCAATCATAATCGCATACTCCTCAGTTTCCTTTTTACCAATCGATGCTTCAGTTTTTCCAGGTTGTGGACCGTGTGGTATTCCCATTGGATGAAGTGTAATTGATCCTTCCTGGACACCAGTGCGAGACATAAAATCTCCATGCACATAATATAGAACTTCATCACTATCCACATTTGAATGATAATATGGAGCAGGTATAGCCTGAGGATGAAAATCATAGAGTCTAGGAACGAAATTGCAAATAACAAAATGATCTGTCTTAAATACCAAATGAATCGGTGGTGGCAAATG
>JALONF010000276.1 GCA_025455085.1 Ignavibacteriaceae bacterium | reverse complement strand
CTGGTGCCTTCAGCGGTGGTTACACTGGCACATTCACCTGTAAGACAATTGCCAGCGGGCAGTGTTCGGTGAGCACACCCACACTTAAGAAGACAGTAGCAAGTGTTACTTATACTGTCAGCGATGTTACCCATCAAACCCTGGGCTACTACTCAATAGCCAACGTGGAGACAAGTATCACGGTTGTCAAACCAAACTGCATAAACATCCGAATCATAAGCTGCAATAGAAGGGAAATCCATACTAGCATTTGTATTTGTTAACTGATCATCTGCTAGCCAACTTGATCCACCATCCGTAGAACGTTTATAAAATATTTCTTTGCTACCGTCCCTATCATCTGACCAGATAACATAGACAAAGTCCCCACTTGATGCAACGCACCAGGCATTATTAAAAGATGTTGTGGACCAGCCAGGATCATTTGTTAGCCGAAGATCTGGCTGCCATTGAGCCTGTGAAAGGTTTGCAAATACACAAGCAAGAAGAGCACATAAAACTTTTTTCATAGCTGCCTCCAAATAAAATTATTTTATTAAAATCATCTTTCTGGTTTGAATAAATTCTCCTGCACGCAATTGATAAAAATAAACTCCGCTTGGCAATTGCTTTGCATTCCAGGTTACTTCATAAGTACCAGCCGGTTTTTCTTCGTTAACGAGTGTTTCTATTTCATTTCCGAGTATATCAAATACTTTAATTACAACATTCGATAACTGTGGAATCGAATATTTTATTTTTGTACTTGGATTGAAAGGATTAGGATAGTTCTGTTCTAAATAAAATTCTGAAATTGGATTACTTATTTCATCAACCTCAGTAATATCCTGGGCATAATCACAGATAGCATTTACTATATATGCTACAACTCCCCAATTTGGTGCTGAATTCATAAATAGAATTACTCCCCAGCCTTCTTCCTTTTGGAAAGCCATAACAGTTCTACATCCAGTGTACCAGTGTCCGTCATGTCCCCAAGGCCAACGATTATAGAAGTCCGCAAACTGCTGCCATATTATTCCTTGATAACAACCCCATACCGGTACAGGATATCCTAGTTGATCAGAGGTCATCATATCAACAGTGGAACTGTCAAGAATATTAATACCTTTATATCTTCCCCAATTCATATATGCTGATAAGAAATGTTCAAGCTCGATTTTATTTGTTCTTAAAAAGACAACAGGATAAACAGGAAATCCCTGGTGACAATATGGAATATTTTGTCCACCTGACCATTGGTACGGAATAGCTATAGCAGACAAATTCATTCCTTGTAAAAACCATGATGATTTATTCATTTCTAATGGGTTAAAAATATTTTCGCGACAATATTGATCGAATGACATCCCGGAAAATTTCTCAACCAAATATGCCAGTATACTTGCACCGACATTTGTATAATTCCAAACAGTGCCTGGTGCTGCATTCACAAAATTATGTGCAGTGTTATAATAAGTACCGCCGGGAGTAAAATAGTTAATGAGAAATGTATCAAGCGATATCGGACTATCACCACAAATTGTAAGTGCATCAAGAACAGGCCAATTATCTCCAATACTCGCAGTGTGCGTCATAATCATTCGAATGGTAACTGTATCATTGTAATGATATGGTATATGTATTTGGAATTCATCTAGGTAATCATTGATGTTATCATCAAGGTCGAATGAATCTGCCTCCCAAAATTGCATAATTGCAGTAGCTACAATTGTCTTGGATATTGATGCTATCAAGAACAGTGTTGAATCCTCAACAGGTTGACTAAGTGCAACATTTCTATATCCATAGTTTCGTTTCCAAATTATCCCATCATCTTTCGTATTAATTAAAGCAGTTAACCCCGGAATATGATGATAAGCCATCCTCTCATTAATTAAAGAATCAAGCTGAGTTGAATCCAACAAAGCTGGTTTATAAAAATCATTTATTACTGCTTCTTCATTGATTGGTCCCTTTAGTCTTTCTAATTGAGCATAGATATTTATGCAAGACAAAAAAAGAATTGTAAAATAAAGTGTAATTGATTTCATAGCGGGCCTCCTATTAGAAGTTGAAAAATTTAATTTCAAAACTTCTGCTTCGGTAGAGTAGTTGGGTGTGCAGTCTCAGCAAGTTATTCAGAAAAAATCTCTGTACATCTTGCTCTATCGTAGTAGAAAAATTTTTCTAACAGAAACTTGCAAATATTAATTTATAGAAGCAATAGGTGGTCGCTATTGTTCTATTTATATAATTTTTCGCTAAATTTCTTTAGTCTCTTACAATGATGTATCAATATTAGTGCATTCATCAGAACCAAAACATAGAGTCATCTTTATTGATTTGCTGCGAGCTATTGCAGTTCTGCAAATGGTGCAAGGTCATACAGTTGATGTTTTACTTGCACCTGAATTCAGAACAACCGAGTTTCCTATCTATAATATCTGGTACTTTCTGAGAGGAATGACAGCGCCAATATTTATGTTCACAGCCGGAACTACATTTACCTACCTGTTCAAATCTGTTAAAAAACCTTTTGGAGAAAACTATCGTGTTAAAAAAGGTCTTCGCAGAGTATTGCTCTTATTGCTCATTGGGTATATTCTAAGATATCCATCCTGGACAATCGTAGATTTTTCTCAAGTAACAGCAGAAAACTGGCAAACCTTTTTTATTGTGGATGTATTGCAGCTAATAGGTTTCAGTCTTTTAGTTTTGCTGTTGATTCTGTTTTTTACTGAGAAACTCAAATTAAATTTTACAGTTACTTTTATTGTAAGCGCAGCTTTGATTTTCCTCACTTCGCCATTTATGGAAAGTATTAACTGGAACTCCTATTTACCCGCACCAATCGCAGCATATCTATATAGCGGATCTGGTTCACTGTTCCCAATATTTCCGTGGGCTGGCTATGTGATATCTGGTGCTGTTTTAGGAAGTTATCTTGCTCAAAATCCTATGGTATTTAAATCTTCCCGGTTCAGCACATTGCTGGCGATAGTTGGGGCGGCATTTTCACTAATTGCCTTGTTTAGCTATTTAATCCTTCAAGCATATGGCATCGATAATATTAATCCGCAAGCTGCACCTAACACAATTTTCTTCAGAATGGGTTTTGTCCTATTACTGACAGCTTTGGTGTCTTACATATCGTTAAAGGTCGATAAAATTCCTCATTTGATTATCCTCGTTGGAAGAAATACTCTGCTAATCTATGTGGTTCATCTCATGATTCTTTATGGAAGCATCTGGACGCCGGGACTTAAACTTCTCTGGGGTGAAAGTTTCTCGGGCTGGCAGTCATTTGGTGCTGCAATTACAATGATTACTTTGATGATTTTGATGGTGAAGTTGATCCATCGCTTTAAAATTCATAATAAAGAACTGGTAACATAATTACTATGAGCATTCTCTGCTAAGATTAACTTTCTTTTTAATAAATTTCATCTGGTAATTAAAACATTAATAAAACTATGTGATGCGTAAATCCAAATCGACCGATCCAATTTTATCAGACGAAGATAAAAACTTTAAAAACTTTGAGCAATCTATCCGGCCTTTAAGCATTAAAGATTTTGCCGGACAGCAGAAGATCACTGATAATTTGAACATTTTTATTTCTGCTGCTAAAAAAAGAGATGAAGCACTTGATCATTCTCTGCTCACGGGTCCTCCCGGTTTAGGAAAGACTACTCTTGCTTACATTATCGCAAATGAAATGGGAGTTAAGCTCAAAGTGACTTCCGGTCCTGTGCTGGAAAAACCCGGTGATCTTGCCGGCATACTTACTAATCTTGAAGAAAAATCTGTTTTGTTCATTGATGAGATTCATCGGCTGAGTCCTGTAGTTGAGGAATATCTTTACTCAGCAATGGAGGATTATAAGCTGGATATTATGATTGACAGCGGTCCAAATGCAAGAACTATCCAACTCAGTCTGCCTAAATATACTCTGGTTGGAGCAACGACCAGAGCGGGAATGTTAACTTCACCACTTAGAGATAGGTTTGGAATAAAGTTCAGGCTGGATTATTATGAAGCTGAAAGTATTCAGAAAATAATTTTACGCTCTTCCAGGATACTCAATGTTGAAGTTGATGAAGATGCATCTTACGAAATTGCAAAACGCTCGCGCGGAACACCGAGAATAGCCAACAGGTTGCTAAGAAGAACCAGAGACTTTGCTGATTATGACAACAAAAGGAAAATTGATCTTGAGGTAGCAAAGAAAGCTCTCATTGCTCTTGAAGTAGATGATTTTGGTCTGGATGAGATGGATAAGGAAATAATACTTGCTATCATAGAAAAATATAACGGCGGACCGGTTGGATTGAATACATTATCAGTTGCAGTTAATGAAGACCCGGGAACCATTGAAGAAGTTTACGAACCTTTTCTGATTCAGCAAGGATTTATTCAAAGAACTTCAAGGGGCAGGGAAGCAACTGCTCTTGCTTACAAAAGATTTGGTAAAAATAAACTCAATCCTGGTGATACTAAATCTCTTTTTGAATAATAAAAAATAATCTACCTGCCTTGCAGTATTTCGAGGTAATTAAATTGAAGAATATTAAAATCATTATTGCACTTATCATCATTTCCTTTTTGTCAGTTTCATTTAGTCAGGAAAAATTATTCATCCCAAGGAATATTCAAGCCGCATATGAAAAGGGGACCCGTTCTCCTGATGGCAAACCTGGGAAAGAATACTGGCAGAACTCAGCAGATTATGAAATAGATGTTGAAGTTATTCCTTCTACTTATGAAATAATCGGTAACGAAAAAATTACCTACTATAATAATAGTCCAGACTCACTGAGCCGTATAGTACTTAGATTGTATCCGAATGTTTTTAAGAAGGGAAGTGCAAGAGACTACTCAATTAATCCCGATGCAATTTCTAATGGTGT
>JALONF010000275.1 GCA_025455085.1 Ignavibacteriaceae bacterium | reverse complement strand
GAAAAAAGAAAACCTCAATTCAAGCATCGTTAATTTTTGATCGTTAAAGATGCCTTCATTTAAATTCAGAAAGAATTTACTCCTTACTTTAATTGCCTCAGCAGTAATTCTCGTAGCAGCGAATATTTTATTAAATAGCCATCTGTTTGTAAACAGTTCGAATGAAGATACTATTGACAAAGAAGAAATCAGTCAGAGATTTTTAAATATTCTTGCTGAATTTGATATTGAAGCCAAATTTATAAAAGAGAGTAAAGTAAAGAACAAAAACTCAGACCACGTGATTTCAAGTTTCAAGGTTCACGTTCCAGCTGACCTTACAATTCCTGAAATTCTGAAAGATGTTTTTCAGTCATTCAGAAAAGACAGTCTCATAATACAATCACTAGAAAAAGTGAAAGGCAGTAAAACTGCACTCTCATTAAGGATTGGAAGTTCAGCTGTATTGCAAGCTGAATTTGATTATGCAAAGAACTATAACAGGAATAACGGGTATTTTGCTTTTATATTAAATGATATTGACCCTGCTAACGAATCAATTATTGATCTAATCGAGTCTCCTGCAAAAATAAACTTGTTGATAAGACCCGAAACAAAACATCTTCAGCAACTGGAATTTATTAGAAACAACGGACAGCAGTTTTCAGTTTTAATTGATGATGATATAAGTGAACAAAAATACCAGCTTGGTGCTACTTACTCAGAACGAAGAGTCGTAACCGTAATCAAAACATTGGTTACTGATTTCCAGAACGCAGCGTGTTTTATTATTGATGATAATTCAAATTTCTATAATTCTTCTAATAATGAAATATTAACCAGAGAACTTTCGAAAAGAAATATCAGGCTTTTCCGGACTTCGGATTTTGTTAATCTTATTAATGATGAAACGATTTTAGATTCATTCGACAATCAACTCGAAGCTCTTGTTAGTGGCGGGTCAATTATTTTTTTAGTTAGCGAAGAAGCTTATAAGTCTTTGAATTCAGAGATAAAAAAATATACCAAAAAAGGCTACAGAGTTATTACCAGCAGTTTAATTCTTTGAAAGAATAAATTTAATTTATTTATTGAAGACGTCTTCAAAATCTAGAACCACAATCTCACCAAACTCGTCTCCAATTATTTGACTAAGAATTGTTTTCGAATCGCCAACTAATAAAGTAATCAACTCCTCCGGTTGAATGCTCTCAAACGTAACTTTATTTACTTCATTCAGGCTTACCGAATTTACTTTTTCGATATAAGTTTCAAAATAATCATCAGGGAGATTATGAATGATTTTGCTGCTTATATTGCCGGTAATTTGGCGGTAAGTTTCAAAATTAGCCGGGTATCTTTTCATTAATGATGATTTGGCAAATTCAAGTTCCACTTCAGTAATGCCATCTTTGATTTTATTGATTTCAGAATAGATTTCTCTTAAAGCATTCGTTGTGTTCTCAATATCTACAGAAGTTGAAACTGCAAAATGACCTGCTTCTTTAAAGTATTCGAACCTGGAATGTATTCCATAAGTGTAGCCGTTCTTTTCTCGTAGATTAAGATTAAGTCTACTCGAGAATTGTCCTCCGAGTGCGAGATTCATTATCTGCTTTTGAAAGAAATCTTTTTCACTTCTTTTTGAAGATAGGTGACCTGTTCGGATCTCCGTTTGAACAGCATCCTTCTTATTTATTATATAAATTTTTCTTTGTGATTTTTTCAAATTAAATAATGGCTCTTTAATAGTTGCTTTTGCATTCCAATCTCGAAATGCTTCACTCAGTTCTGTCTGAAGCGATTTTAAATCAATATCTCCAACCACAACAACTGATGAGTTGAAAGGGGAGAACTTCTTTTGGTAAAGATCTCTAATGGATTCGATTTGAATTTTTTGCACTGTAGATTCAATTCCTACTGTAGGAAATGCGTAAGGAGAATCACTCCCAAACAAGAAATATTCAAATGTAATTTCTGCAACATAATCAGGCTCAGCTTTAGCCTGCTCAAGTCTTGCGAGCACTTTTCTTTTCTCACGGTTAAAGTCAATTTCTTTAAGATGCGGTTCGGTTATTACATTTGCAAGAAGATTTAATGCTGGAACAAAGTTCTCACTAAGTACTTGTAATGAAATTACAGTTACATCCGGGTCTGATGATACAGAAAACTGAGCACCAAGCATTTCAAATTCATCTGCTAACTGAAGAGCATCATATTTACCAGCACCTTCATCAATACACATTGCTAGAAGATTGGACAAACCTTTTAGTTCATCCGGATCAAACCTGCTTCCGCTGTTGACTAAAAAGTTTATTCTGATTAAGGGGAGTTCATTTTTTTTGCTAAAATAAATTTTTAAACCATTACTTAGCTGATAAGTTTGAACAGCAGGAAGAGTAAAATAAATATTTCCGGAAGTGGCAGGTCGTTGTTTTCTATCAATTACCATTTTTTCTCTCCGGAACAATCTTTAGCTCAACAAAATTTTTCTTGAAATACTTCTTTATAACTTCGCTGATGTCTTTCTCGTTAACACTATTATATCTGTTTAAGTCAAAGTTAAAGGAATTTGGTTCACCCAAATAGTGGTTGTAAAGATTCAGCATGTCAGCAACCGTATCTATATTTTGCAATGAGTATATGAAATTTGATTTGATTACATTTTTCGATCTTTCCATCTCCCGGGAAGAAACATTTTCTTCGGTAAGAATTGAAATCTCATTAAAAATTAGTTTCTTTATTTCATCAAGTGATTTACCAGGTTTGGCGGTTGCAACAATCATAAAATGTCCTCCATACTTTCCTGAAAACTGCATGCTGTTTACATCCTGAGCAATTTCAAGTTCATAGACGAGCTTTCTTGTTAGCCGGGCATTCTTTGAACCGGTCAGTAAATCTGATATAAAATCCAGAGCAGCATCATCCTGATTAAAAGCAGTTTGTGTATGCCAGGCTATATAAATTCTTTCAAGGTTTACTTGGTCCTCATGCGTAAGAAATTTTGATTCATCAAGCTGCGGATTGTTAGACTTTAATGGATTTGGAGTCCCATTATTCTTTAGCTCACCAAAATATTTTTCAATAAGAGATTTTGTTTTATCAACCTCAAAATTTCCAGCAACTACCATTGTTGCATTAGAAGGTGAATAATATTTCTGAAAAAAAGAACTAACATCATCCAGATTATAGCTCTCAATATCTTTGTAATGGCCGATTGTTGGCCAGCTATAAGGATGATTTTCAGGGTAGAGGTTTGAAATTAATTTTTCCCATGCTAAACCATAAGGCTGATTATCATACCTTTCAAGCCGTTCATTTAATACAACACTTTTTTGATTATCAAGTTTAACCTGGTCAAGAGCATCAATAAAAAATCCCATTCTATCCGACTCAAGCCAAAGTGCAAGTTCCAAATCGTTTGAAGGAAGCTTTTCAAAATAATTTGTTCTGTCAAAGCTTGTTGATGCATTCAAAGTTCCGCCAGCTTCCTGAATAAATCTGAAATGCATTTCTTTTGGAACATTTTTCGAACCCTGGAACATCATATGTTCAAAGAGATGTGCAAGACCTGTTTTCCCCTTCACTTCGTTTGCTGACCCCGCTTTATACCAGATGTTAATTGCTGTGAATG
>JALONF010000274.1 GCA_025455085.1 Ignavibacteriaceae bacterium | reverse complement strand
AGAAGATTTAATAGAAGTGATGGAAAACGGATTTAAGTTTTTAGTCGATGTGAAGAACGGACACAAAACGGGTTTCTACCTCGATCAGAGAGATAATCGTAAACAAATTTCAGAATTTGCAAAAAGTAAGAATGTTCTAAACTGTTTTTCCTACACCGGAGGATTTTCTGTTTATGCTCTTGCTTCGGGTGCAGAAAAAATAACACAGATCGAATCTTCCTTATCAGCACTGGAAATTGCAAATAAAAATATGGAGCTGAACGGACTGAACATTTCAAACATTGAAAATATAAACGGTGATGTGTTTGAAGTGTTAAGAAAATTCCGTGATGAAGGAAAAACTTTCGATTTGATTATTCTTGACCCGCCAAAGTTTGCCGAGTCGGCTTCGCAAATCCAGCAGGCGAGCAGAGGATATAAAGACATTAATTTACTCGCGATGAAATTGCTGAATCCGGGCGCAGTGTTATTTACTTTTTCCTGTTCGGGACATATAGCACAGGAATTGTTTCAGAAAATTATTGCCGGTGCTGCGCTTGATTCAGGAAGGGAAGTTAAAATTATAAAGCAGCTTACTCAATCATCGGATCATCCTGTTGCTCTCAATTTTCCAGAAGGGTTGTACCTAAAAGGGTTGATTTGTTCAGTTAACTAGTTTGTAACACTCATATTCCTCGTAACACAGTTCTCCAGAGCTGTGAAATAAATCACCACTCAGGACTGATGTCCTGTGTTAGGAATGTATTAACTCATTGCGAATTTCTTAGTAATTTTATTTCAGTAATTATTTGAATTGAAGAAAATCTATGAACATCTGGTTACTTGGTATTCTTATTTTTCTCGCGCGTGTTGTTGATGTATCGGTTGGAACATTAAGAACAATCAGCATTGTGCAGGGAAGAACAAAGATTGCTTTCTTTCTTGCGTTCATCGAGACAAGTGTTTGGCTGCTTGTTCTAAGTGCTGTGCTTCCGCAAGTGATGCACACTCCGGTACTTGGTCTGTTTTATGCTTTTGGTTTTGCAACCGGCAATGTAGTCGGGATATTAGTTGAAAAAAGACTTGCAATGGGTTATACTAATTTTAGAGTTATAACTACAAAGTTCGCTAAGGAAATTACAAACTCTCTCCGTGAAAAAGGTTTTGCAGTTACAACATTTGAAGGGGAAGGCAAGGATGGAAAAGTGACTGAAATTTATGTTGCTTCCGAAAGAAAAAATTTAACTACACTTGTTAAAATTGTCAAGGAGATTGAGCCCGATGCTTTTTACATCGCAGAGCAAGCGGGTTACATGAGTAAAATACATAGACCAACGATGGTTCCCGCAACGGGCTGGAGAGGCATTCAGAAGAAGAAATAGTATTTATTTTCTTCCGGTAAAAATACCCAGTATAATTCTCGCTGTTAAGTGTTTTTATTGTTAATAGTAGTTATTTTAATGCACGGTTTTTGAATTCTTTTCAATTTTTAGTTATTAATTGATTTACTCAAACTACTCTTGATGATTGCTGAGCGTGAGAAGAATTACTTCAATATTGATCCTGTCTCTTTTTGTATATAACACCATTGGATTTCTGGCTATTCATCCCTTCATGTCATTTTATTATAAATATATGGGAATGGTTCAGGCTGATATGCCGTCTGAAGAGGAAATGATTGAGCTGTTGATTTTTAATAAAGGAGATATAGAAAATAATAAAATTGATTTCAGATGGATACACTCGCGCGAGTTTAAGTACAACGGCGATATGTACGATATTGTAAAAAAGAAAGAAACAGATAAACAATTAATTGTATACGTCATCAACGATACAAAAGAAAAAAAGCTGGAAGAAGAATTTGAGAAAAGAGTCCATAAAAATTCTTCAGAAGATAAACAGCGCTCTGCAACAAATAACTATAATTTTGTTTCAATAGCAGAACCGGTTCGGACATTACAAATTGAAATTGCAATAGCTCACGAATCCGTATTGAGTAACTTACGGGCTAATTCATACAATTCTCTTCATTTAGACATACCTTCACCGCCGCCGCGACTCGTTTAATTTTCTCGTACTTAAAAATTAATTAAACGAATAATGAAAGGTGAACTATGTTCGAATTAAAAACAGTTTCTCTTGTAATTATTCTTCTTTTCCTTCTGCTGGGCAGTGCTGCGCTTCAGGCGCAGGAGGTGCTTGTAGTAGGCGATTCAACCATAACCAGAGTTGATACTCTAAGTTATGAAACAGACGATGTAGTTGTAACAGCAACCAGGGTAGAAAAGAAGATAATTGATATTCCGTATCCTGTGCTTCGTTTGAAGAATACACAGTATAAATTTTCCAAGAAAGTTTCCGTTGATGATGTTCTGGAAAACGTCCCCGGTTTATTTCTTCAATCACGTTATGGTAATCATGATGTCAGAATTGCAATAAGAGGATTCGGCAGCAGGTCGAATACCGGAATCAGAGGAGTCAGAATCCTGCTTGACGGCATTCCGGAATCGGAACCGGATGGCCAGACGAGGATTGAAGCAATCGATTTCAATTCAATCGGAAGCATTGAACTGGTTAAGGGAAACTCATCCTCTCTTTACACAAATGCTCCCGGCGGTGTAATTAACTTCATTAACGATATTTATTTTCCGTATTCGTTCGCAACCCAGTTCAACGAGTTTGGTTCTTATAATTTAAGACGTAACGGATTGAAGTTCGGGGTTAGAACAGACAAATATGGTTTCCTTGGAACGTATAGCTATCACAACTATAAAGGTTTCAGACCTCACAGCGAGGATTACTGGCACATATTTAATTCCGTTGTTGATGTTCTCCCGGGAGATGGAACGAACCTTCAGATCTTTGGGTACTTTGTTGATGGGTTGATAAAACTTCCCGGCTCTCTGACGAAAGAGGAGTTTGAGGAGGATCCTTACCAGGGAGCTCAAAGAGAAGTTGACAGGGACTCAAAAAGATTAACCACAAAAGGTCGTCTTGGGTTAAAGTTCAATACAAAATTTGGCAGTAACAATAACCAGGAAATAGAAATTGTTCCCTATGGAACTATTAAATATTTCCATCGCACTGCTGCAGATTACAGAATTATGAATCGCTATGGTTTGGGAAGCTCTTACAGGTATATAAACAGGCACACAATTGCAGAGTTGGATAATGAATTTTCAATCGGTGGCGATTTTCTCTATCAGACCGGACCCATAGAAAGCTATAATAATATCGGTGGACAAAAGGGAGATCAGCTTCTTTCACTTACTGATGAAACAATCAGCAATAATGGATTCTATTTCTCCGATTTTCTTGAACTGTACGGTAAAAGATTTTACCTCCTGCTAACCGGACGGTATGATAACGTATATTATGAAATACAAGATCAGCTTCTTGGCAGCAGAAGTGCCGAAAGACGATTTGAAGCTTTTACTCCAAAAGCAGCTCTTAATTTTAAGCTAACTCAAAGTATTGCTATATATACTTCGTACGGACTTAGCTTCGATTCTCCTGCTGGAAATGAAATGGATAATTATCCAACCAGCTCAGATAATGGGGCAGCTCAGTTAAACCCTGATCTGAATGCACAAAAATCCAAAAACTTCGAAATAGGAATTAAAGGAAACATCAGAA
>JALONF010000030.1 GCA_025455085.1 Ignavibacteriaceae bacterium | reverse complement strand
GTTCCTGTTCTTAATTCAACAAGCACCCAATCAACAATATCAGAATTAGGAATGCTGGTTACAGTACTGGCAGTATAGCCATAAACTATAGTAGAATAAGCATCATTAGAATTCAGCGGTATAAGATTATTTAAATTAAGCGTTGTTGTCATACCACCGCTGCCGTTATACGGTCCCTCCAAATATACTTTTAAATTTACTGTAACAAAATCCGGAACGGCTTCTGTTCTGAGGATTGTTCCTCCCTGCCCAACAACCCATCCATTATTTGCATCAGTAAATGTTACGCTCCAGAAATTGTTTATTGTACCACTACTATCAGTCGTCCAATCAGAACCGCCGTTGGTAGTTCTAAGGATTGTCCCATAAAAACCAACAACTGCTCCGTTATTTGCATCTGAGCAGAAAACGCTCTTTAAATCCTGCCCAGTTCCGCTCGTCTGAGAATTCCAGGTTGTTCCGCCATCTGTAGTTTTGAGGATTGTACCCAAATGACCAACAACAATACCGGTATTTAAATTAACAAATGAAACGCCTCTTAAATCACTTGTTGTTCCACTTGACTGAGTAGACCAGGTTGTTCCGGCGTCAGTTGTTCTAAGTATTGTTCCTGAATCACCAACTACAGTCCAGGTATTTGCATCAATAAAACTTATGCACCATAAATTTTTTGTTGTTCCACTTAATTGAGAAGTCCAGTTCGTTCCAGCGTCAGTTGTTTTTAGGATTGTTCCTAGATCACCGACAGCCATTCCGTTATTTGAATCAATAAATGCTACGCCGTACAAAATATTTGTTGTACCACTCGACTGATAAGTCCAGCTTGTTCCTGCATCGGTAGTTCTAAGGATAGTTCCGATATCACCAACGATAGTTCCCTTATTTACTTCTGAGAATGAAACACCATACAAATCTCTTGAGTTTGTTTCTACCTGCTGAGTCCAGTTTATTCCGCCGTTTGTAGTATGGAGTATTCTGCCAACGAGGCCGACTGACGTTCCGTTATTAGCATCAGCGAAGGAAACGCTTTTAAGTACAACCTGAGCACCAGTATATTGAGGAAACCAATTTGCACCGCCGTTTGTAGTTGTAACGGTTGTTCCAAAAATACCAACAGAGATTCCAATATTTTGATCAATGAAAAAGACGTCACATAAAGTCTTTGTTATCTCTGGTGCTTGTAAAGCCCAGTCTGTTCCGCCATTAGTTGTTCGGAGTATAGCACCATCTCCAACAGCTGTTCCATTATTTGCATCAGAAAAATAGACACTCCATAATTGAATACCGGGAGAAATTCCACTTGTCTGAGGAAACCAGTTTACTCCGCCGTTTGTGGTTCTGAGGATTGTAGCACCATTACCAACAGCGGTACCTGTATCAGCATTAGTAAGGAAGACATGCTTAAGTATTTCTGTTGTTCCACTTGTTTGCGAAGTCCAGTTTGTTCCACCATCTGAAGTTCTAACAATGGTTCCATTCACGCCAACTGCAGTTCCTATATTTGCATCCAGAAAGAAAACATCTGTCAACTCATCAGTTGTTCCGCTTGATTGTAAAACCCAGGTTATTCCACTATCTGTAGTTCTAAAAATTTTTCCTCCCTGTCCAACGGCTGTACCGGTGTTTATATCTGTAAATTGTACACCAAGCAGATAGGTTGTTACACCAAGAGTTTGAGGATTCCAGGTTAAACCACCATCGGTGGTTTTTAGAATCGTACTATACCATCCGACAACCCAACCGTTATTCGTATCGATAAAACTTACATCCATCAGATCAGCTGTTGTTCCGCTTGCCTTGAAGTCCCATGTTAGTCCACCGTCGGTAGTTCTGAGAATAGTACCTGCCATACCAACAGTCACTCCAACCGTTGGTGAGATAAATTTTACACTATTAAGAGTATTGCCTTGCGGTAATGGATTTTGCCAATACCATTGCGGGTATATACATAGAGATGAAAGATTAAAAAATATAACGAATAACTTTTTCAATTAATTCTCACTGTTTGACAATTAAAAATACAATTTTTAAGCAAATTAAATTGACTACATTAGCATTATTTTGCAATCATTATACCAGTAAAATCTGACATTATTTGAGAAATTGGCACTTCAGAATTATCTTATTGAGAATTGGTATTATTATTTGACAGAGTAAAATTTTGAGATCAATACCAGAGAAAGTTAAAAATAGTTATTCTCTCCATAAGAATCACCTACTTATTAAGTGTCAATGGTTTAAAGCGAATATATTAAAACATAATTTATAGCTAAATAACAATGCCTAGCAACCTGCTTTCTGGAGATGAAGTATTAAATTGACAAAGGCAGGGAAACTAAGTTATTAATTCGCTAGTTTATTTTTTATATAACATTTTACAAAATATTTCATAGAGCCAGGCAATAAATACTCCGGCAATAAATCCAGTTACCAAACCATAAATAAAGCCAATCACAGCACCACCCCAGCTATATGAATAGCCAATATAAAATGAACTGGCTTTAGAAAAAATCTCTCCCGGTGAGCCCCACAGTAAGAGCCACCAGGTACCCAAAAGAATTAGCAATCCCCAAAACAAACCAATAGCCAAACCAAATGCCCTTTTTCTGATTTCCATAATGCAACCTCCAAAAATTTGTTTATATTAAAGTTAATTAGAAATTAGCTTATGTTTATATTAATAAATATTACTACTTAATCAAAATCATCTTCTTAGATTCAACAAAATCGCCTGCTTTTATGGTGTATAGGTAAACTCCTGAAGCTAGGTTGAATACATCTCCATTGGAGACAGATCCGTCTATGGTGGAAAACTCGTAATCATAATATCCAGCCTTCATCTGTTCATTTACCAGAGTTGTAACCAACTCGCCCAAGACATTATATATACTCAGATTTACATCTGATTCCTTCGGTATTGCAAACTTAATTGTTGTGATTGGATTAAAGGGATTAGGATAATTCTGGTAAAGAACAAATTGTTTTAGCGTAAAATCCACCAAAACTTCTCTTTCGTCTGAGTAAATAAATGATCCATCAAAATCAATTTGCTTGAGACGGTATTTGTAAACTCCGGCTGGAATATTTTCATCGATGAAAGAATATGACTTAGGTTCTGTTGTAGTTCCGAATCCGGGAATGAGATCAATTACTTCCCAATCACCTGCTTCAGGTTGTTTACTGCTTTCTTGCCTTTGAATCTCAAATCCTGTGTTGTTTGATTCTGTTGCTGTTGACCAATCAAGCCTAACATTATTGTCAAGCAATGTTAAAGTGAAAGAGATGAGTTCAACAGGAATAAAATTGTTTTGATACTTTAACATTGTTCCGTTCATGCCTCCAAACCAACCTGTATTTTCATTAGCAAAACAAACTGATGTTAAATTATTTTCAGTTACCTCATTATAGGAAATCCAAGTAATACCTAAGTCTGTCGAGTTAAGTATTGTACCATTCGAACCAGCTATCCAAACGGAATTTGAATTTATGAACGTAATTGCTTCAAGGTTATTATGGGTACCGCTAAATCGTGAAATCCAAGACTCACCTCCATCTGTTGATAGCAACACAGTGCCTTCGTTCCCAACGCACATTCCCAGGGTTGAGTCATAAAACTTGACACAGTTCAAGTCATTTGTATTACTACTTGTTTTTATAATCCAGGTTTCTCCTCCATCAGATGACTTTAATATGATACCACCTTCACCAACAGCCCAACCCGTAACTATATCTGAAAAATAAACACTTGAACTGCTGCTTTGGCACTTTTGTAGCCAAGATATACCGCCGTCCGTCGATTTGTAAATTCCTTTATCAAAGTAATCTTTAGTTGCCCATCCAGTATAATGATCCTCAAAAAATACAGAAGAAAACAGAACATCACTTTCAATCCAATTTTCTCCTCCATCAGTTGTACGGTAAAGACCTGTGGTTCCTTCACCAACAGCCCACCCGAAATATTCATCGACAAAATGGACTGATTTTACTTGTCCTCCTTGGTGTTGATCAATAAGTTGGGTTTTCCAGATTCTACCTCCGTTAGTAGTCTTGAGTACAATATTTCCCCCTCCACCAAGACAACTTGCTCTATAACCTACCGCCCATCCTACATTTTCGCTTATACAAAAAACAGAGTAAAGATCATCTCCACTCGAACAAGATAATCTGTTCCCACTAAGAATTTGCTGCCAGGAATTGCCATAATTTTCGGTAGTAAATATGGTTCCCGTAAACCCTGCAGCCAGTGCTTGTCCATTACTTTTGCCGAATACTGAAATTAAACCGTTTTCTTCCCAGCCAATATATTTTCGATTCCAGGTCGAACCGCCATCTGATGTTGTAAATATTTTCCTATCCCAACCATAGCCATTACCTCCAACTGCATAACCGATCATTGAATTGTCAAAATAAATAGAATTAATTCCTCCAGACTTGTAGATCATAGTCTGTTCGTCGTGATTTTGTTCTTTCCTCAAACCGTTTGTTGATAACGCTATATCGAACCAGGTTTCTCCACCGTCTGTCGTTTTGAAAATTATATTCTGATATGAATAGCCGCCACCAATAAACCCGGTATTAATATCAATAAATTCAACAGTAAGAAGGAATAAATAATAATAATAAAAACCACTTCCTTTATTAATCCAGCTTGATCCACCATCAGTAGTTTTAAGTATTGCATATGATCCATATTCACCACCAACTGCATATCCTACTAATGTATCAACAAAGTCTAAATCATAAATATCACACGAAGTTCCTGAAGATTGAGAAAACCAAGTTAAACCTCCATTAGTAGTTTTTAATATAGTGCCACCGAATCCAACTATATAACCATTATAAAGATCACAAAAGTTAATGCTTGTTAAATGCTCGGTTGTTCCACTTGTTTGGTTTAACCAATTTTGTCCACCATCCGTTGTTTTAAGTATCAGTCCTGACTCACCACATATCCACCCAGTGTTTTCACTAACAAACTGAACAGATTTTAAAATTTGATTTGTACTACTGTTTTGTTGAATCCAATCGAGTCCAGAATTTGTAGTTTTTTTTATAAAACCCTCTGAGCCAACTATCCAGCCTGTACTATCATTTACAAAGAAAGTAGACCACAAGTCATTACCGTCAGGTACGGGGTTTTGATTAGTCCACTGCGAATATACATTAGTCAAGAAAATAATTGATAGAAGAGTAAATATTAACAACTTTTTCATTTTACTTCATTATTTAGTATTAAACTATGCCATCAAAAAAAATCAATTGATTATTCTGAAAATGACAGCTAAAAGTCAAGTAGAATCGATTATTAGTTGATGTTGAATTTAGTAGAAACACCAGTCAATCAATCATCATACCGTCAAAATCAATCAATTAGAAATAAATATTATCTGATTTGTTATCATCTTGAGAGATAGTATCACTATGCTACAGAATTATTGATTGAGAGAAGTTTGCAGTATGATTAAATAAAAAAGCAAGTATGCTAATAGCCTGCCTTTTAGAATATAATTGGACTTGGGAATTTTTAAAGCGATGTAACCTGAAAGTGAGAAAAGCTTCTGTAAGAAATAATTTCAGTAAAAATTTTTTAGGTGATAATAAACCGAACGATTTAAATTTACAAAGATCCGCTACCAGTTAATTTAGAGCTTATTTGCCATAGTTTTAACGCAGCCTCTTTACTATAAGAAGCAGGAGAAGAATTTATTTCTTTTTTCTCATAAAAATATTTACCTGTGGTTTTGCTTACATCTTCAGAAGAAGCTAAATAAACTATTGTTTCAGCAGCTTTCTGCGGTGAAATTAATTTTAGCTGTAGGATGTAAGAAAGGTAATGTTTCAGCCAGGCATATATCCCATTGTTTCTGCTGAAATTTGTTGCTACTCCACCCGGGTCTACGGCATTTACAGTTATTTTATAATTTTTCAATCTACTACTTAATTCATAGGTGAAATACAAATTAGCTAATTTTGAGCGACCATAGGCCAGTCTTCTGTCGTAATTTGCAGGGGCAACGATATCATCAAATTCTAATGTCCCTCTCGAATGTGCAGGTGATGAAATATTTATTATTCTTCCTTGTGGTGCTTTCTTTAACATTTCAATTAAAGAAAGTGTTAGCAAAAAATGTCCTAAATGATTAGTAGCAAAAGTTAATTCAATTCCTTCATCATTTTTAAAATACTGGTCAAATCTTGCACCTGCATTGTTTATTAATACATCAATGTGATCAAAGTCTGCTTTTATTTTCTCCGAAACATTGCTTACTTCTTTCATAGAAGAGATATCAACTTTGTAGAATTTAGTTTGAGCATTACTATTGCCTTTCTTAATCTGATCACAAATCTTCTCTCCCATTTTTTCATTTCTAGAAAGAAGTAGTAATGAGGCACCAAGATCAGCAAGCTTTAATGCTGTGGCTCTACCTATTCCGGAAGTTGCCCCGGTTATTAAACAGAGCTTATTTTTCATAAATAAATTCCATAATTAATATTTATTAGTATTTCTTTTACTTGAGATCGCATAATCAGTGAAGAACAATAACCAGAAAATTATTCCTAAGAGGTGAAAGTAGTTTTCTATTAATTCACTATTGTTTAAATCAATCAATCGCCCGTCGGATAAAAGGTCAATAGAGTTTGCTAACCCGAAAAATGTAAATGAAACAATAATCAGAAAATATTTAAATCGAAGTATTAATCTGATATATTTAATAAAGAAAATGCTGATTAAAATAAAGTAAAAGAGATAAGTAATCAGATTTGAAATATTAAATTTTGCCCTTAATATATGATGAGGTTTAATCCCAATAATAATTGCCAGCAATAGAGTTAGAAGAAATGAAGCGAAAAGAAATCCCAATTCATCCAATTTTAAGTGTTTTCTTTTCAGCCTAAATAGAGTGAAAAGTATAATAGTTGAATTAATAAAAAGAAATATTATTTTTATAGTATCTAACATTTGATCGCGATATATGTTATTGAAACAAAAAAGATTTATGAGATAGTATTCAAAATAATCTAAGATACGGAGTCTATTCTATTAAATTAAAAATTTAATTTAAATAAATCATAATTCTTAATTTACTATTCTGAATTAAATTCAGCTATTAATAAGATTTCTGAATAAATATTCGAGAACGGCATCCTGTCTGACTAACAATGCTTAATTGTAAATTATATGCGCAATTAATGTGAGTTAAAAATGAAAAAAATACTAAAGCTAATAGGAATCATTTTGCTTTTACCTATTGTTGCAATAGCTGGATATTTGATATTGACAGAATCATCAATTCCACCAAAAATAACAAAAGGTTCTCAATCAATAGTTTACAGATCTGTTAATGGAACTGCTTCTGAAAACATTATGAAAGTAATTGAATTGATGGGAGGGATTGAAAAGATCATTGGAGAAAATGACATCGTAGTCATTAAGCCGAATGTCCAATGGTGGAATCATGGAGCCACAAATCTTTCTGCTTTGAAAACTCTTATAGATATGATTATGAATCGTCCGGGTGGCTTTCTTGGTGAGGCTGTAATTGCTGAGAACTCTCATTGCGGTAGCGAGCCCTGGACAGTTGAAGAATCAGGTTGGGTGAGAATTTTTGAAAGGAATTCAGACATTGAGGGAATAAATAATTTTTATGAGCTTACTAATTATTTAAAGAAAACTTACGGTGAACGTTATTCAACAATTCATTTGATTGATGTTGCTTATGGCGAAAAGCGTGTTTTCAGTCCTGTAGACGGAACAGGTTATGTTTACTGCGACGGGACTGGTGGCGTGCCAATGATTTCATTGAATAATGGGAAGACCGGGGAAGACTTTCGCGAAGTCATAATGACTTATCCTGTATTTAAAACTGATAAGGGAACAATAGTTGATTTTAAAAATGGTATATGGAAGGAGGGCGAGTATACAAATCAAGCACTTCGGTTCATAAATTTTGCAACTATAAATCACCATAGTCACTATGTTGGTGCTACCGGTGCAGTAAAAAATTATTTTGGAGTAGTTGACATCAGTGGTGGTGGTTGGGGAAAACTTGCAGACAAATATAATAACTTCCATTCCTTTGCATATAATGAGTGGGATTTTGGACCAGTGCCGGGAACTATGGGTTCAGAAGTAGCTATGTTTATGAATACAGTCCGAAAAGCAGATCTGAACATTATTGCTGCCGAATGGGTTGGTTTAGCGTCACGTACTGAACCTCCTGTATCCCATACAAGGACTGTGTTGATTTCATCCGATCCGGTTGCATTGGATTATCACGCAACAAAATATTTGCTCTACTCAAACTCAAATATAGCAATCCATAATCCTGATAATGAGGAAGGTCCACTTCGGCATTACCTTATTAAATGTGCAGAAAATGGCGGGGGAATTTTTGATGAGACACAAGTTGAAGTGAAATCCTTTAATCTTAAAACCGACTCATATCAAACCGATGATAATTTAGCAGTTATTGGTGAAACAACTTGGGGAAGCGATTTAAAGACTCTTTATAAATACCTGAAGTTTAGAATTAATTTCTAAGTTTAAAATTTAATTCTTTGTTGGTTGAGAATGCTTCAGGTAAAAAAAACTTTTTATACACTTCAAATAAAAGAAGTGAGAATATTTATTTACCATTCTATTGCTCACCCTCTTATAATGGTCTTTTATTTTTCACCCTAATAATTTTTTGCCCATGATTCTATTTTTGAAGTATCATAGATCTTGTTTCATCATAATTCCCAAATATCAGTTTACAGAAGTATACTCCCGAACTAAGATTTTTACCTTGCTCATTTGTGCCATCCCAATATACCTCATAGCTTCCTTCCCCTTTTGTTTCGCCGTTTATTAGAGATTTTACCAGACTACCGTTTGTATCATAAATAAGTAATTGTACAGCCGCTGTAGTATATAGTTCAAAAGTAATTTGGGTTTGTGAATTAAATGGATTTGGATAATTCTGATAGAGCTTAAATAATCTTGGAGTTTGCTGTTCTATCGGGTTATTGTTTGAAGTTACGGATAAAACTGACCTATCATAGACGGATATCTCGGATGAATCTTTGGTAACTGCAAACCCTGAATCGTGCATACATGTTATCCAGTTAATAAGACAAGTTCCATAAGAACCATAACCGCCATTTAAATCAGGATTAGTTTTATTGGGATAGTACGCAACCGGTGTCAGCATATATTTTGCAGCATACCAGGAAGCAGCAAAGGGATCGGTCGAACCTAATAACATATTTAATTGTATTGCAATATTACCATAATTCCGTTCAGGATTAGCCCAGGCGGCATCAATTATCGTTAGCTTTGGATAAGTTACTTGCATTACTTTTGCAGGTAATGCAAATTCGCCGAACATATAATTAAAGTGCATCGAATCACCTCCTCCATATCGTTCCTCCTGATACGCGACTGTAAGAACTCCTATCCAATTTTTTATTGCGAGAGTAGCACCAGTCCAGCCGTGACACTTTAGCACTGGAAAATCAACTATGCATAAACGATTATGATCATAAGTCCCGGATGCTGAATCCCAGATTCCATACTTTAAAGATATATAATAACTTCCCGATGGGGATTTAAATTTTGGATAACTTATTTTTGAAGCTGGATCATAGGTATATCCATTATTATAATCACCGTCTGAATATTCTGTTACTACGTTATACATTATATCTGCCCATTTGAACAAATAAACAGGGTATCCTTTAGAATGGAATGTATTAATAACATCAAGAATACATTGATTGATGTCTTCCGAATTATTATCATCTTCTCCAATTGATGCCCATTGTGTATTATCTCCGACAAGAATTTCACCAGTGAATCCATCAGGATGTTGAAGAATTTGCCAAATCAAACCCTTAATCCTATCTGTGCTTGTAGTATTTCTGAAATCCCATTGAAAGCTTCCTTTCAGGATGACAATATCATCTGAGCCAACTATACCTGAGGGGTGCGCTGCTGTTTTATAAAGATAAAAGCCCTGTGTCTTCATCATCAGAAGCAAAGTGTCAATTGCAGGATCATCCAGATACTCATTGGGTACGGTAGAGTCACCGGCTGCTAATGAACCCGCGGTTGGAGGAATTTCATCCATTAAAAAAACTTTTGACACCGGATTATTTACTTCCCAGGTGGGTAGTGTTTGAGGTAGGATGGAAACAGTTAAGAGTAATCCAACAATTATCAATAACAAGATTGATAACTTGTTACATTTTTTCCGAGAACAATTTTTGCTTAAGGAATTCATTCTGCTTCCTTTCTATTTTTAGAAGTATTCTATCACCAACGAAAGTTTGAAAACATATCCTGAAAGTTAAATTAAGAAAACCGTATAAAGGTACAATCAATTATTGATAATATAATGGAAATCACTTTTAGTCCCAACTATAAGTGATTATCTTATTTTGAAGTTATAATCAAGGCTGTTATCTCCTGATTTTGTAATTGTGTAAGAAACTATAAATATCTTTTAATAAGTTTCATTTATACGTTCAGCTTTGTCTTGCTTTTTTAATTAAATGAATGTTTTGGAATTGAACAGTTCAAATTGTTATTATTACTAAAATGAGAGTTTTTTATTAATGTTGGAGCATTTAGTAGTAGTATTAGAATATTTATTATATAATCTTTCATCCCTATTTTGCATAAACCTAACTTTCTATAAAGGATATTGATTATGCTCAGGCCAGACTGTGTTTACTTTAAAGGCGATAAACCTTGTGATTACAACAAAAATGAAGGTATAATGTGTGACGATTGCAATCATTATAGTCCAATCTCATTTAAAATTCTCATCATTAAACTTGATGCCATCGGAGACGTTTTAAGAACTACTTCAATACTTGCCCCTTTAAAGAAAAAATATCCTGATTCACATATAACATGGTGCACAAGAGAAAGTTCAAAACCAATTTTCAACAATAATAAATTTGTTGATGAAGTTATTATTGTTGAAGATGATGCCTTTTTCAGAATTAAAACTGAAAAGTTTGATCAGGTTATAAATCTTGATAACTCAAAATTAAGTTCATCAATCGCAGCAATGGCAAATGCTGTAAAGAAAATAGGTTTTGTCTTAAACGAAAAGGGATTTGTTGAATCAACTTCAGAAGCTGCAAATGTTTGGTTAGAAATGAGTGCTTTTGATAACTTTAAACGAGCGAATGATAAATCTTACCAGCAGATTATGTACGATATTCTCGGATTCTCTGATCCAATTTATCAGCCTCAGCTTTTTGTTACAAATGAATTGATCAGCAAAGTTTCTGATAAACTATTGCACTCTGGCTTAAACAAAAAATTAGAAACAATAGGATTAAATGTTGGTATAGGTTCCAAATGGTCCAATAAAGGCTGGCCCGAAAAAAACTGGGAGCAGTTGATAATTAATCTCAGTAATAATAACTATAATTTGCTTTTGCTTGGAGGACCGGAAGAAACAGAAAGAATCCAAAATTTTAAATCAAAGTTTCCATTTTTAATAGATACCGGCACAAAGAATTCTGTTATGGAATTTGCTGCAATTGTTAATGAATGTGACGTTGTAATTACATGCGACACATTTGCTTTGCATATTGCTACTGCAATGGGAAAGAAATTAATTGTTTTGGTTGGGCCAACTTCTGCAACAGAACTCTATTTATATGAAAAAGGAGTCAAGCTGACTCCTTCATTTGAATGTAAATGTTATTATAGAAAAGATTGTTCGGAGAAAATTTCATGTATGGAATCAATTTCTCCTGAATCAGTAGTAAAAGAGATTGAAAAACTTTTGTAACAACTTAAGCCTTGAAAATATTTTTACTGACTAAATTTTTCTTTTCAAAAGCATTACGAGTATCAATGATAAGCTTAGAATTTTTTGCTATCATTTCATAATCAAAAACTTCGTGATCAGTGCTTAAAACGACCAAATCATACTTTGAAAGACTTCCCTTTGTTAAATAAATTGATTCCAGATCGTAATGATATTTTCTTGTCTTCGGAAGCTTTGGAACATACGGATCATAATAATCAACTCGGGCACCTTTTGCTCGATATATCTCTATTAACTTAAGAGATGGCGATTCCCGCATATCATCAATATCCTTTTTATATGCAGCACCAAGAATAAGAACTTTTGATCCGTTTAAAGTTTTTTTGTATTGGTTTAAAGCTTCAACAGATTTTTCAACTACATAAAGTGGCTGAAAAGTATTTATTTCACCGGCAAGCTCTATAAACTTTGTACTTATTTCAAACTCTCTTGCTTTCCAGGTAAGATAAAAAGGATCAATCGGAATGCAGTGTCCTCCAAGTCCCGGACCCGGATAGAAAGCTTT
>JALONF010000029.1 GCA_025455085.1 Ignavibacteriaceae bacterium | reverse complement strand
TTTTAAGTGAAACTGATTCACTCTATTCTGATATTTATTTTATGCTATTCAATGCTGATGTTTCAAGTCCAAGATTAATTAGTGGTATCATGACTGACAGAAACCATATGCTAGTTAGCACTAATAAAGTGCTGGACAAAAAATCAATCCTTGCTGAAAATTTTTCTTTAGTTGATTCAACTGAAAACAAAGTCTACGAAGTTGATAATGCTTTCAAAGGAAAAACAAAACCCGAAGAGTTCATTTTAATGTTCAATGGAGATATAAATCCTTCAAACCAGGTTTATCTTCTATCCGATACTTTAATTGACTTAATGGGTAATATTATGATTAATGATTTTACTAAAGTTGTAGTTAGTGATAGACTTGATACCAGCTCAATCAAAATTGTATCAACCGAACCGGCTGCAGGGGGAATGGTTGATTTTGAAAAGACGGAGATCAAAATCTTTTTCGATGAAGCTTTTAATAAAGATTTTAAAGTATCTGCTGTTTCTTTCACTGATACTTTGAACAATCCTGTAGGTTTTGATATTCAATTTTTTGACGATGCTACTTTGTGGATCAAACCTGATGAAAATCTGAGACCGGATAAAGATTATCTTGTTAAGCTTCAGCTTGGAAACTTCGTTGATCTTGCAGGCAATAAAAAAGATTCACTCTTTACTTTAAAGTTTAGGACCATTTCTGGATTGGATTTTACGGGACTTTCAGGCAACGTCATCAATCTTGATTACGCAAAAAATCCTATATTGATGCTTGAAAGTGTTGAGACTTGAAAGTGTTGAGACTCCACAGCTAAAGTACGAGCACAAACCGAATCTTGATAAATTTGAATTCAATCGTGTTGAGCCTGGTAAATATTTACTCTGGTGTTATCTCGATGCAGACAGCAGCGGTAAATATAATTACGGCTGGCCTGAACCGATTGAGTTTTCAGAGAGGTTCTCCTTTCATCCCGATACTGTAAACTTGCGTCCAAGGTGGGAAGTGACTGATTTGATTTTTAGGTTTAAGTGAGAGTTTAGTGAAGTTAGCCTAATTCTGATAAATAACTTTTCCATCCTTTATAGTCATACAATTCAAATTATTTCCAACCGAATAAACAATATCAGAGTAATCCACAGTATCAAACACTGCAAAGTCCGCCTTCTTCCCAATTTCGATTGAGCCTATACTATTTTCTCTGCACAAAGCTTTCGCTGCGTTAATAGTAACTGCACTTATCGTTTCCTCTATTGTCATTTGCATCTTCAATGCTGCGAGACTCATTATTAAGCTCAAGCTGGAGATGTGGGATGAGCCTGGATTGAAGTCAGTAGCAAGTGCGACAATCGCATTTTGTTCAATCAATTTTCTTGCTGGTGCGTAAGTGTGATTCAGGAAGAAAGAAACTCCCGGAAGAAGAACAGAAACAGTATCACTCTTTCCAAGTTTTGGAATATCTTCATCTTTAATTACTTCAAGATGGTCAACTGAAACAGCTTTATGTTTCAGCGCTATATCCAATCCCCCGACTGAATTGAACTGTTCAGTATGTAGTTTAAGTTTTAGTCCGCTCTGAACTGCAGCAGAAAAGATCTCATCAATTTCATTTGCAGAAAAAGCTGTTGCTTCACAAAAACCATCACAGAACTCAGCAAGTTTTTGTTCAGCAAAATGAGGGATCATCTTATTAATAATTTCATAAACATATCCCTGTCTGTTATCTTTAAATTCTTTTGGGAATGTGTGTGCACCAAGAAATGTCGGAACAATATCAATTGGATAAATTTCATTTAGAAAATTAATTACCTGCAGAAGTTTTCTTTCATCCTCAAAATTTAATCCGTAACCGCTTTTAATTTCCAGAGTGGTAATTCCATGCGAAATAAAATGCTCAACTCTTGGCTTAATTAAATTGATTAATTCTTCAAAGCTTGATGCACGAACCGCTTGAACAGTTGTATTTATTCCGCCGCCTCTTTTCGCAATTTCTTCATAGAACCTGCAAATGCTGTGTGTGTATGACATTCAATCAATCCTGGGAGAACAGTTTTACCACTTAAGTCAATAACTTTTTCAAATTTATTTTTATCAACTGAAGAAGTTGGAAGGATATCTTTTATTAAATCATCTTCAATAACAACGGAGTGCTCAAATAAACAGCCAATATCGTTAAGTTCTTTCCCTCGCTTGTAATTTTTTGCTGAAGTAGTAACTGTTACCATCGAAGCAGGATTAAAGAGAAGTGTTTTCATCATTCAAAAAGATTAACAGTTTCCTGAACAACTTTCGATTCAGTATATCCAAGCTGATTAAGTTTAAACCTAAGATTTTCTGCTTCAGATTTTAAAGTAAAGTCTCCGACTTTCACTTTGTAAAATGGCGGTTCAAAAATAACGTAGACTTCTTTCCTCGTTGCTTTTTCATAAACTTCAGCTCGGACCTGGTTGGCTTCATCTATATTGTCAGTTGATAAAACCTGTACTCTGTAACCATCGGTTGTGCCCACGATTTGTCTCTGCATTTCAACAAGTGAATCATCGTATCCATACCATACATCGGGTGGAAGTTTGTCGGTTGCTATTGGTGGCACTTCGATATCTATTTCTGTTTGATAAGGAGTGATATCAAAATCTTCCACAACCTCTTTTGTTACTTCAGTTGATGTTTCATTTTCGGTTTCCTTTTTCGTCTCGTAACGAGAGCCGGTAGAGGCACTGCAGCCAATGATCAATAAATCTATTGCTATAAATACTATGAGTAATTTCAATCTCTATCCAAAAAATGTTTTAATTTCAGTGATAATATAAAACTATATTCATTTCGATTAAAGAAATAATGAGATTGACTGCTCATCAAAGAATTTCACCTTCTGATTTTTATTGACTCATCTTTTGTTAAAGAAGGCTTGTTTTAGTAATTTTGCAGTATTCATTCCATAAATTTCAAAGAAAATGTCTACAAAAAAGCTAAAAATCCTATTTGTAACATCTGAAGTTGTGCCTTTCGTTAAAACCGGAGGTCTTGCAGACGTTTCCGCTGCATTGCCACAAACTTTAGCTGAATTAGGACACGAAGTTAGAATAGTTGTTCCCAAGTATGGTGCTGTTGATGATAGGAAATTCAAGATTCACGAGGTTGTGCGATTAAAAGATATTAAGATTGATATTGACGGAAAAGAAGTCTTATTTTCTCTAAAATCTTGCTTTTTACCTGGTCAAAAAATAAGAGTTCAGATTTATTTTCTTGATAATCAGGAATATTTTGGAAGCAGAAACAGTCTCTATACTGATCCAATGACAGGAAAAGATTATCCTGATAATGATGAAAGATTTATCATCCTTAGCCGTGCGGTTTTTGAATTGATTATAAAGCTTGGCTGGATACCTGATATAATTCATTGCAACGATTGGCAATGCGGATTAATTCCAGCTTACCTCAAAAACGTTTATCAAAATGAAGAGAACTTCGATAAGTTCAAGACATTGTTTACAATTCATAACCTTGCCTACCAGGGTGAATTTTCAAAATCCACCTTCAAGAAAACCGGGTTACCTGAAAAACTCAATTCTGATAAAGGTGTTCTTCACAAGGGTAAAATGAACTATATGAAATGCGGTCTTCTCTTCGCGGATGTGATAAATACTGTTAGCGAAACTTATGCAAACGAAATACGAACCGATAACGAAATCGGAAGCGGTTTGAAGGATGTTTTAGCTAAAAGAAAAGAAGATCTTTATGGAATAATCAATGGGATTGATACAAAAGTTTGGAATCCCGATAGAGACAAGCTCCTTCCAAAAAAATACAGTATTAAGAATGTTGAGCAGAAAGTAGTTAATAAGCAGGCGCTCGCAGAAAAATTTGGATTTGAATTCAATGAAGATATCCCGATCATCGGACTGATCTCGCGACTTTATGATTCGAAGGGAATTGATCTGGTCCAAAAAATACTTCCTGACCTATTGAAGATGGATGTTCAAATGATTGTTCTTGGAACCGGTGATAAAGAATATCATGCTTTCTTGGATCATATGGCAAAAAAACACCATAAAAAATTTGCTTGCTATCTTGGCTTTAATGACGACCTTGCTCACTTGATTGAGGGTGGTGCAGATATTTTTCTAATGCCGTCAAGATACGAACCATGTGGTCTTAATCAGATGTACAGTCTTAACTATGGGACAGTACCTATAGTCCGCGAAACTGGTGGGCTTGCTGATACAGTTAAGAAATTTAATGAAAAGTCTAAAGAGGGGACTGGTTTTGTTTTCCAAAAATACAATGCCGCTGATCTCTTCAGTGAAATAAAACGAGCGCTCAAGATATTCCAGGACAAGGACACTTGGAATAAAATTGTTAGAGCTGGAATGAAAGAAGATTTTAGCTGGCACTCTTCAGCTAAAAAATATATCGAACTTTATAAGACAATTCTCGACGAGAGTTAATGCCCAACCTTGCAGTCTTTCTTGATAGAGACGGAACACTGAACGAAGACCCCGGTTATATAAGTGATCCCGAGAAAGTTGTATTATTTCCAGATACCGGGAATGCACTTTCTTTGCTGAAGAAGTATGGATTTTTGCTCATTGTTATTTCCAACCAGTCTGGTATTGCAAGAGGACTTATGACTGGAAAAGATGTTGATGCAGTTAATGAAAAAATAAATCATCTTCTGTCTGAGCATAAAGTTAAGATAGATGCATTCTATTACTGTCCTGCTCATCCTGATTATAGTACTGAAGAGGAATGCGGATGCAGAAAACCTTCTGCACAACTTTTACTTGAAGCTGCAAAAGAGTTTAATATTGATCTTGAGAAGTCCTATTTTATTGGTGATTCAGTATCAGATGTCCAGTGCGGAAAAAATGCTGGAATTAAGACCATTTTGGTAAGAACCGGAAAAGGGGAGGAAGCTATTTCTATCTTGCAAAAGGAAAATAATTTTCCAACTTTTGTAGCCAATAATTTAATAAATGCTTGCACTTTCATCCTTGGTGATATTTAGCGGAGTCTATTTTTGAAGCTTAAACATATCTTTCTAATACTTTCATTTTTCATACTTACGTTATTTTCTTCATGCACAGATGAGCCTTCATCGCTCGGTGTTGAACTAATTGGCAGTGAAAATATTTCGGCTAGAGTTTATGATACTGCGATTGATACAATTGATCAGTCATCATCATATTTCAAAAAGGTTATTGCACTCGGTAGTGCGGATTGGGTACTGATAGGAAAGTATCAGGATATTAAAGCTTCTGCACTCATGCGATTTGTTTTCGGATTACCTGACAGTTTAAAGAATGACCTAAAAGCTGGAAACATAAATGTGCTTGATTCCTGGATAATATTGCGTTCTCGATACGTTTATACTGATTCTATGGCTGCTATGAATTTTACTGTGCATAAGGTGAACTCTTCCTGGTCAGCAACAGCTTTCACCATTGACAGTCTCTCAAAACTTGATTACGAACCAACGGATGTAAGTTCTCAATTTACTCCTACTGACACTCTGTACACTTTTCATTTGGATGGTGCATTACCTTTAGCATGGATGAAAAATACTGCCGACAAAACATTAGAGAGTAATTACGGCATATACCTTGACCCAACATTAAGTTCAACTAAAGTAATTGGTTTCCAGGCATTTAATGCGATATCTGCGGAAGCCGCAAAATTGTTTGTGGTGATTGAGAAACCTGGAGTTTATGTTGATACATTGAACGGCTTTATAGCCGCAGACATAAGTTTAGTTGATCGTCCCAATGTCCCTACTCTGCCAGCAGGGCTGATTAGTGTTCAAAGCAGTGTTTCAATTAATTCAAAACTCAAATTTGATCTGGGTCAGATTCCAGAGAGTGTTGTTATTAATAAAGCTGAGATATTTATAACTCCGGATTCCGTTTATTCTGTGAAAGTTTCTAAATCGAATAATAGTTTAAGATTATCATATTTAAGATATGCTGATTCATTAAACACAGAAGGTAATCCTTCATTTCTTTCATTCAAGGATAACAAATATTCCGGTGATATTACTTTATTTGTAAGAAACTGGATTAGCCGAAAAGAAAATAATGGAATATTGATTGAAGCCGGAAGCCCGACATCAGGTTTAGAATTCTTCGCCTTAAAAGGAAGCGATTATTTTGAATTTTCTGAACGACCTAGGTTACGGATTACTTATACGGTAAGATAATAATTATGATTCAAAACATTCTTAAATATTATTTGTTTATTCTGATTCTGCTGTCAGGGTTATCGTTTGCACAGAAGACTTCCACTTATGCGCGTTATGGTGTTGGCGATATTTACTATAGTTACTCCGCCAGAACACTTTCAATGGGACATTCGGGAACAGCTATGCTAAGCAGTGATTATCTGGATATTCTCAACCCTGCTGCATGGTCGAGCATTTCGCGAGTCAGGTTGGAGCTTAGCTTCGCTTATGATGAGTTAAGACTATCAAACTCGACCGACACAAAATATTACGGCGATGGACTTTTTAAAGGAGTTACATTTGCATTTCCTATTAGCGAAGTAAATAAAATCAGTCTTGCTTTTGGTGTAGTGCCTTACAGCCGGATCAACTATGAAGTAACGGAAAATATCGTTGATACAGTTACAGGAAACTATAACACCACATACTTAGGGAAAGGCGGGCTCTCCAAAATTTTTGTTGGTTCTACATATCAACTTCCTGGCGAATTTTTACTTGGTGCTACACTGGAGTACTATTTTGGCAACATAAAATACACTTCCAAGTTAGCGTTCGAGAATACTACTTACTTTCCCTCTGAATACGAGCTGAATTTTGCACCGAAGGGATTTGGTACGACTATTGGGTTAATTACACCAGATATGTCAGGTTTGCTAAATAGTAGTGCGATTTCTAATTTAAGATTAGGCTTAAGCACTAATATTATAGGTAAGTTAAATACCGATACAAGTTTTGTGAGTCGTTCTTCAACTATTGTTGATTCAATCAGCACCGGAAAAACTAAAATGGAAGTTCCGATGCGTTTGAATGCAGGTCTGCACATTACTTTTATTAATGTATACAATCTAGCATTGGATTATTTTTATCAGCCGTGGACTGAGTTTAAGTTAAGTCAAATAAATCAAAGTAATCTAAGTGATGTGCACAGATTTAGTTTAGGATTTGAATACAGACCGCAGCGTGTTCCGGGAATTACGTTTTGGGAACAAATAATGTTTCGCGCAGGTTTAAGCTATGAAATGTCGCAATACAATTTTAATGGCAATGAGTTGAAACAGTATTCGGTCTTTGGAGGATTTGCTCTTCCTTTGAGTCCAGAGAATACAGTGGATCTTGGATTTGAATATTCAGTGAGAGGAACAAAAGAAAATAATTTATTAGAAGAAAATTTTTTACGAATCAACTTTGGTATCAGCTTCGGCGATATCTGGTTTATTCGATATGACAAATAATTAAAAGGGTAGAAAAGTGAAAACTAAAATGAAAATTTATGGAGTTATAATCTCTGCAATAATATTTACATCTTGTGCGATTGCGGGAAATAAAATTAATCCATCTTTCTCTTCTGACTGTGATTCAATGGAAACACTGAAACTTTACAGTTTGTTTTCTGAATATCACAAGAATAAAGATTACGCAAGTGCGATTCCATACGGCTGGCAAGTGCTGGCTTGCGATAAAGCAAAATTTTCAAAATGGATTTATTATAAGATGGAAGATTGCCTATGGTATCTTCATGATTCTTCAGCAGTAAGTCCGGAAGAAGTAAAGGCTATAGAAGATTCAATTTTGAATTTTTACAACATGGCAATTCAATATTACCCTGATGGAATGGCTTATTTCCAGGTTAGAAAAGCCTTCGTCCTGGAGACCTGGTTAAAAGCAGATGCTGAGACTTCCATTGCCGAATACCGAAAGGCCTCTGAATATAATCCCGAAATGGATTCATATTATTATAACAGATTTGGTCAGATATACATTGCTAATATGAGTGATGCAAATGATTATAAAACTAAAGCGATAGATGTATACGCAAAGTTAGCTGTAAGAGAACCAGATAACTCGGAATGGCCCAGAATTTTATCAACTCTTGTTGAAGATGTTGGTCAGTTGTTGGATATTCGAAAAAGGAACTGGGAACTTGACAAAGATAACCTTGAAAAAGCCTGGGTTTATGCTTCTGAGTGCATACGAGCACAAGATTGTGAAAGAGCAATCGAACCACTGGAATTTTTAACTCAAAAATCTCCTGAAACAATAAACTACTGGAATCAATTGGCATCATGTTACAACAAAGTTGGCCGATTGAATGATTCTGAAAATGCTTATAATACTCTTATAAAACTTGATCCAAATACAAAAGATTATTATTTCAATCTTGGATTGATTTATAAAGAACAGGGCAAGTTGAGCAGAGCAAGACAGTATTTTGAAACAGCCAACGATAAAGCTGGTGGTTGGGGTATGGCAATATTTTCAATCGGTCTGCTATATGAACAATCTGCAAGAGATTGTAAATTTGATTTTCAAACAAAGCTTGTGTATTTGCTAGCTCAGGACACTTACAGAAGGGCAGTAAGTATTGATCCATCGCTTGCTCAGGCAAGAGATAGAATTGGTGCTCTTTCAAGTTCGGTTCCAACGCAGGAAGATTATTTCTTTAACAAGAAAAAATCTGGTGATGTTTTACCGATTACAGGTGATTGTTTTGGATGGATTGGCAAAAGTGTAACCGTTCCATAAATCACGAATTAAAGATCGATAATAAAGATTCAATTTTTAAAAGTCCGGCAACTGCCGGATTTTTTTATTAAATTTGATTATCAAAAACAAAATTGAAATGTATTATGTATTCCCATCTAAAAACTGATTCAGAAGTATTTCAAATACTAAAAAACGAAATTGAACGTCAGCAAAATAAGCTTGAGCTGATTGCTTCAGAGAATTTTGTTAGTCCTGCCGTTCTTGAAGCTGCAGGTTCTCCGCTCACGAATAAGTATGCTGAAGGATATCCCGGTAAACGTTATTATGGCGGCTGCGAGTTTGTGGATATGGCTGAAGACCTTGCACGCGAAAGACTAAGGAAAATTTTTAATGCTGAATATGCCAACGTGCAGCCACATAGTGGTTCGCAGGCAAACATGGCTGTGCTGATGACTCTTATGCAGCCGGGAGATAAATTTATTGGATTGAGTCTTGCTCATGGTGGTCATCTAACTCATGGTTCACCTGTTAACTTTTCAGGTAAGCTTTATCAAGCTGTTGGTTACGAATTGAATAAAGACACGAGACTTCTTGATTACAACATCATCGAAGATCTTGCAAAGAAAGAAAAACCAAAAGTTATCATTGCTGGTGCAAGTGCATACTCACGTGAATGGGATTATAAAAAGTTAAGGGAAATTGCAGATGCAACAGGAGCTTTTCTGATGTGCGACATGGCTCATCCTGCAGGATTGATTGCAAAAGGATTACTTGATAATCCTCTACCTTATTGTGATGTCGTCACCTCTACAACTCACAAAACACTTCGTGGTCCTAGGGGCGGTATTATTTTGATAGGAAAAGACAGAGAAAATCCGTTTGGATTAAAAACTCCAAAAGGCGACAGACTAAAAATGATGTCCGAACTTTATGATAGTTCAGTGATGCCGGGCATCCAGGGTGGTCCTCTTATGCATATAATAATGGCTAAAGCTGTTGCATTCGCTGAAGTACTGGATGACAAATTCAAAATTTATACTCAACAGGTTATTAAAAATGCGCAGGCACTTGCCAATGAATTAATGAACTATGGTTTTGATGTTGTGTCAAGCGGAACTGATAATCACCTTATGCTTATTGATCTTTCAAATAAAAATATTTCCGGTAAGAAGGCTGAAAATGCTCTTGAGAGAGCAGGCATAACTGTAAACAAGAATATGGTCCCATTCGATACTAAAAGTCCATTTGTAACAAGTGGAATTCGAATTGGAACTCCTGCTATAACTACTCGTGGAATGAAAGAAAATGAAATGAGAAAGATTGCTGAAATTATTAATACAGCAATTGTTAATGCTGAAGATGAATCCAAGCTCAACGGGCTTGTAAAAGATGTTAAGGAATTATGCTCTGGTTTCCCACTTTATCAGAATATCATCTAAACAATTGAGTCAGTAATATTGGCAGCAGAAGAGACGACCAAGAATGGTGGTGAGGAACAGTATGGCAGTGATGTTGAAATGTCATTTTTGGATCATGTTGAAGAGCTTCGATGGCGGATAATCTATGCAATTATTGGTGTTCTTATATTTACGATAATTGCATGGATATTCATAGATCCGCTGGTTGAAATTGTATTGCTTAGACCTGCACGGGATGCTAATGCTTCGCTTCAAAACTTAAGACCATTTGGACAACTTTTCCTTTATGTTCAGGTAGCTATCATAGTAGGGATTGTAGCGAGTCTTCCAAATATCTTTTATCAGCTATGGCAGTTTATTGCGCCTGCTCTTAGAAAAAAAGAAAGAAAATATATTCTCTGGATAGTTTTCTTTTCTACATTTTGTTTCCTTGCCGGTGTTGCTTTTGCTTATTTTGTTATGCTTCCGCTAGCAATGAAATTTGCAGCTCAGTTTGGTTCAGAAGCAATAAAGAATGAGTTCTCTATAGAAGAATATATGTCAATAATTATTAGTGTAATGCTGGCTGCGGGTGTGGTTTTTGAACTCCCGATGATTTCATTCTTTCTTTCGAAGCTTGGAATATTAACACCTAAGTTTATGAGGAAATACAGGAGGCATGCAATTGTTATTATCCTGGTTTTATCAGCATTTTTAACTCCTGGGGCTGATCCCGTCTCGCAGATAATTCTTGCAGTTCCATTGGTTCTCTTATACGAAATAAGTATTTTTATATCAAAATTATCTTCAAAGAAAAGTGCTTAAAAATCAACTTTCTGAAATAACGCAGCCCATTAAAAGTGAGCTTGAAACCTTCAGTAAAATCTTCAGGGAATCTCTTCGCTCTAATGTGGGACTTGTTGATCTAGTTACACGTTACATCATCAGGCAGAAGGGAAAAAAAATCAGACCTTTGCTTGTTCTTCTTTCAGCGAAAGTTTCGGGAGGAATAAACGAACGAAGTTACCGTGGTGCAGTACTTGTTGAACTTCTTCATACAGCAACACTTGTTCACGATGATGTAGTTGATAATGCTGACAAAAGAAGGGGACTATGGTCAATCAACAAAGTCTTCAAAAATAAGATCGCAGTTTTGATGGGAGATTATCTTTTATCAAAAGGTTTACTGATCGCTATGGAAGGCAAAGACTATGATTTTCTGGAAGTTGTTACTAACACAGTAAAAAGAATGTCTGAAGGCGAACTTCTTCAAATTCAAAAAACCCGAAAGCTCGATATTGATGAGGAAACCTACTTCAGAGTCATATCTGACAAGACTGCTTCACTAATTGAAACCTGTTGCACGATTGGCGCAATGAGTGCTAGTTCAGATCCAGCTTATATTACTGCAATGGGAGAGTTTGGCAAGAATCTTGGTATTTCATTTCAGATTCGTGATGATATACTTGATTATGAAGGGAGCCTTTCAATTACTGGCAAGAGAGCCGGTGGAGATATTAAAGAGAAGAAAATCACTTTACCATTAATTTATTCTCTCAACCAGGTATCTTCTGTTAAAGCTTCTGAGATCAGAAAAATAATTAAAAACGGAAAAGAAAAAACTAATGTTGATGCTGTGATTAATTTCGTAAGGGAGAATAAAGGAATAGACTACGCTGTTAGTCAAGCAAGAACTTACTCACAAAATGCTAAAGATGCACTCAATAAACTTCCCGATTCACAAAGCAAGCTTGCTCTCGAAGCACTTATAAATTTTGTTGTTGACAGAAAAAATTAATTTAACGCTACTCAACTTTTTACTTTTTCATTCCATCTTTATAATTAAAACCTTTTATCGGTTCCCGCAAGGTCAAAACAGGGCAGGGAGCTTTTCTAACAACTTTCTCCGCAGTGCTTCCAAAAAGGATATGCTCAACACCTGAACGACCGTGTGTAGCAATAATTATCAAGTCAACGTCAAGTTCACTTGCCGTTTCAACAATTTCAACAAATGGCTTTCCCGTTTTAATGATTGTCTTCACAGGAACGTTGGATGGTATTTCTTCCTTTGCCAGTTTATCGAGTTCCTGTCTGGCTCTTTCATCCCACTCAGCATTCACAGATGGAATTGCTATTTGTCCCATGCTGAAGTCCGGCGGATAGATGACCGGTTCAACCACATAAATGAGAATCATTTCTGCTTTACAATTCTTACAAAAGTTAACTGCATACTTCAGAGCGCTTTTGGAATAATCTGAAAAATCAATCGGAACAAGTATTTTATGAATGTCGGGTCCCATATTAAACCTCCATTATTTATTTTCGGTTCGAAGATTAAAATAATCTTCATTTAATGTTCTTAATCTTACAGCAGTGATCTCTGCAATCCCCTGTACAATTTTAATACCTTTCTTAGGATACTTCTCAATGAATTCGTCAAGATCTGGTTTGAATATAACTGAAAGCTTTGTGTCACTGATAGCAATTGCAGATGCAGATCGTTTTTCGCTATCAACCAGCGCGAGTTCACCAAAGAAATCACCTTTATGGAAAACAGCCAAAGGTACTTTGTCACCTGTCTCACCTTCTCGGGTTATCTGAACTTCTCCTTCACGTATAAGATACAATCCTATTCCTGGGTCACCCTGGTAGAAAATATATTCGCCGGCGATATAATTTCTATTGTGAATTATGCCAAGCAGACCCGATATATCTCTTTTGTTTAAAGATTTAAATAATGGAATTGCCTGTAAAGAATGTATAAGCTCATCTGATTCAGTTGGTGTGTGAAATATATTTGCCCAGAAGCTGCTGTGAATTGTTTTTTTATTTTCTTCGATCATTTCAGGTATGGATTTTATTAAAAAAAATATTGAATACGTGAAGTACTTATCAATTCTTTAATTACACGTTCAACTTTATTCAAAATTAATCATTTAATAACAAAAAGAGTATAGGCTGAGCGAAATTATTGAACTATTTTAATTGAATATTCCCGATTCAGCAACACGCCAAAGTTTCTGGCAGGGGAACCTGTTCTCATAAAGTGAGCGACCAATAATTGCAGAATCAACTCCAACCGGTATCAATTTTTGAATATCCATTAATTCATCTTTATTCCTGATTCCGCCAGCGTGAGTTACTCTTGCACCAGTCAACTCAGCAATTTCTCTTGATAAATGAATATTGGGTCCTAGCTGTGTTCCATTTCTTGTGATATCACAAACTACAAATCTGTTTACTCCCACGGCAACCATTTCAGTTGAAAATACTCTAAAGTTGATTCCTGTTTTTTTGCTTCTGCCTCTTACCATTAATTCTTCACCAAAAACATCGAGTGATATAACAATTTTGTTAGGGCCGTACTTTTCAAAGACTTTGATGAACTCGTTTTTATTTTCAATTGCCATTGAGTTGATTGCAAGCCTGATTACTCCTGTTTTCATTATCTCATCTGCATCCTGATGAGTTCGAATTCCGCCTGCAAACTCGACAGGAATAACAACTGATGAACAGATTTCTTCAATAACTTTATAGTTTCTTTTTGATTGTTCATGAGCGCCGTCAAAATCTGTGACATGAATCATCTTTGCATTTTCTGCTCTCCAGATTTTTGCCATCTGCACTGGATTGTTTCCATATTCGTAGCAATCCAATTCTGGTATTCCCTGAACAGTACGAACACATTTTCCGTTTTTAATATCTATTGATGGTATGACTAAAAGTTTTTGATTCATACTTAAACTTTCCCGTTCACTCTAATAACATGTCTTCCGATAATCATTTTTTGTATTTCAGTTGTTCCTTCAAAAATTCTTAAAATTCTTGCATCACGATAATATCTTTCCATCGGAAGTTCACGGGAAAAACCCATCCCTCCATGAACCTGAAGAGCTTTATCTGCAACTTCTGTCATTGCTTCAGAAGCATAAAGCTTTACTATTGCTGCATCAACTGAAACATCCTTTCCCTGGTCGTAATCATAAGCACATCGGTAGACGATGCTTTCCATTGGATAAATTTTTGATGCCATTTCTGCAAGCATAAACTGAACAGCCTGAAATTTGGAAATTGTTTCGCCAAATTGCTTCCTGTGCTTTGCATAATTTGTTGATAATTCCAGCAGTTCTCTTGAGGCACCAAGACAGCAGGCTCCAATTGTTAATCTTCCACCATCTAAAGTTTTCATTGCGATAATAAAACCGCGACCTTCCCTGCCTATCATGTTTTCTTCAGGAAC
>JALONF010000273.1 GCA_025455085.1 Ignavibacteriaceae bacterium | reverse complement strand
AGATATGAAACATGGGTTTTGCCATCTGAGAATGAACCATTCCTAATCTCTTTACAATTCTGTTATCTCCTTTTATTACTGAGATAATATCTTCATCTTCAGCCAGGAATCCCGAATGGGAAAACCGGTTAGGTCTTGAAATAAAATTAATTACTTCAATTGATCTACCGGTAATCATGGTCTTTTTATTTAATTCGTCTTCTGAATGTAAACCTGTTTTTCCAAGGGAACGGAAGTCCGGTTCATCAATCCATACTTGATCCCCTTTACCATTAAAGTCGTAAAGACAGCTATAAATCTCACCCTTTTCCTGTGTGACTGGTAAAATAGAATATCCGCCTTTAACGTATGAACTAATTATTACTTCTGTACCATTTTTAAGTGTTGTCGGAGAAGTAATATCTGGTAATGTATTGATTTTTTTGGGGTACAGTTCAATCTCTTGTGCACAGACATTTGGGTAAAAGGGAAGGACTGCCAAGAAAATGACTATCCCAAATGAGTTAATTCTATTTTTCATAACTTATGTTTTAGGTTTAATTGCGACAAGGATAATAAATCATGATTGCAGGTGGAATCCTGAATAACGGCAAATTTATTGAATGCTAAATGAGTAATAATCAGGGTTTTATTATTTTTCACAAATTCATCAAGGTGTAAAAATTTGCCGTTATCTTTAGAAGTCTACGGAAGTGCCACATTTAGTGGGAATTACGCCTAACGGCCCGGCAATATGGGGAGGTTGTGTTACCTGACGACAGCACCGGGCAGGGTCCCGGTACTTTAGCCACCAAGCTGTCACGCCGCGCCCCGGCGCAGCGTAGCGGAGTCGGGGGTGCAAGGAGGGTATGGCACGTGTTTTTGCCATCATGGTACAAGTTTTTGTGGGCATTACGAGCGTCGCGGTACAAGGTTTAAAAAGGCAAAAAATTAGTCACGGTACTGTTATTTTCTTAACACCACTTGTGCGGTCGCGGTACAAGTTATTACAGATCTGTCACGGGAGTAGGAGCCAGGCAAAAACTGTGACGAACAACTTACCCATATTGTCCGTGTTAGCATTTCGGGCCAATATTAATAATTTCTAGGGTAACCGAATCATTCGATATTTGTCAGTCTGGTGATATCTGTGTTGTGGTACAAAGCTGGTAAGTGGTTAGTTAATTGTCCCGTTTTACAAAGTTGGTAGGAGGGCAATGGTACGGTCGAGTTTGTCCCTGTTACGAGTTCAAGTAGATAGCTCAATTTCACGCAACAAGAGTTACGAACTTATTTACTTTATTGACAGTGTTGAGTATATGTATTATATGATTGTCAATTCTAACCATGTTTCTGGTATATCTTCATTTGCATTATTAGGATAATTTATTCTCATTTTTTCAGGATAGATAGCTATAGAAAAACAGATTCCAATTCTTTGACCAGATTTAATATTTAATAGTTCAAATGGAACAGAAATTTCAAATGCATCAATCTTTTTAAATTCATTTCCAAATGGATAGTTAGGTGTTGCTTTCCAAATTTGGTCAGCAGTACTACATTTTGAATATTCTTCTCTTTTTCCAATAGAGTAACAATCTTGAGCCGAAACATGGAACCAGTAATCATCTTCTTCCCATGTTTTACTTTTATTCAATTTTGTATCTATGAAAAATTCAGGAAGATAATATGTGCTATCTTTCAGATTATTATATAGATAAAGTATAAGCAAATTTTCATTGTCATGTTTAATAAATACTTTAGCATTTAAAAATTCATTTTGCTTAAAAGTAAATATTGATGCATCATCCCATTCTTTATTTTCAATGATACCATCAAAAACTATACTTTTCCCAACATGAACTTTATTTTGGCAGATACTCTTTTGGTTACAGCATGTAATAGCTGTAAAAATAAGAATGCAAGTCAATAGTCTATGTTTCATGTTTCTCATTATGCACAACTTGTTTATAGAATATAATGATAATAAAAATTACGAAGTATTTTGAAAGCTGGTGTCCGGGTGCAACGGCCATTACGAATTTGTCTTGGTTGCAGGAGCAAAAGTTGAGGAGCATGCGACGAAATCCCGCTTCGGCGGGGCAAAAAGTGTGACAAACAACTTACCCATATTGTCCGTGTTAGGCATTGGCGTTGTTTTAAAAGATTGATCACGAGTAAAATATTATTCAGTCTTTTTTGGAATTGGTTTTATAAACAGACTTATCACTAGTCCGAGAACTGTCCAAAGGATAATATTATGGAAAGTCATGATAAGTGTATCGTCCAATGGATAGTTGCCAATTCCATATTTTTTGATGTCACTGAAGAAGACGAATAACAATCCTATAATAATCACAAAGAATACTTTTCGGGGATAGCTAGCTTTGATTTTTTCTGAAGTTAGAGATAACAACCATGCACATAAAATTGCTGTAATAAAAGCATATAAGAAATCAAGTATAATTGAGAGGGGTCCAGCAGCTTCGTGACCCATACCTCCGTATAATATGCTGAAAACAGGTTGGTTTTCAGGGAACATGTTTGACTCATTCAGTGCAGGATTGCAAAGGTATCTCCCAGGTTCAGTAATATTTTCTTTCAGAGTCTGATAAACTTGAGGCTCGTTAGGCACTTTATTCATGTCTATACGATACCTGAAACCAAAAACTACATTAATGAGAATAGCCCAAATAATAAGGGTTAACCCTCCAACTAGTCCAGCAATGATCACTTTCTTTAACATTTTGACCTCCTTTTATTTAAAGATTATAAACCAATTCAGGAACAGGGTATATTAAATAGGATCTAAATTGTGTGCAGTTGTTTCCGCTTTTGCCTGACTCGTTTTTAGGTATAGGCAGTTATTAGTCTATCATGAAACAATTATTTGTCGAGGGTCAAAAGTTTACCAGATTTAACTGTCTCGATAAACTGATTAATAAATCTTGAGGCAGGAGCTCCATCGACTATGTCATGGTTGAAGGATGCTGTCAGGCACAGGTGTTCTTTTTCAACAATTTTGTCTTCTTCTTTTACCAGTTTTGAGTTTATGCCCCCGACTGTTATTAACACTGTGGCAGATCCATGTGGAATAAACCATGCGCTTGTTTTATTAAACATTCCCACAGCTGTAACAGCAACCTTACCATATCGGATTCCCATCTTTATATTTTTATCTGCAATCCGGATAAAGGTTCTCAAAAGAAATCCTGGAATAAACTTTATCCAAGTCATTTTTGATAGGTTACCGAGTTGCTGTCCTTGTGCGTTTTGTGCTGTCCGTATCTCGTTATTAATCTGAAGGTAGGTCTTTGTTTCTGCATTATTTATCGCAACAGGTTCTGGAACTTTCTCTCCTTTAATTTCTCTTTCAATCAGAACGGAAACAGTTACATCGTCTAGGATTATTTGTTTGTTACCCTTTATAAATGAGTTCAGGAGAGGGTGATCTTTAATCACATGAGCAAGGCAAGTGACTATATAGGCTGTTAATGATAGTTTTGTCCCTGTCTTTTGGAAATGCTCATTTATTATTCTACGCGGGGTGGAGATGTCAACCTCGGTGATTGAGTGGAAAGAATTTTTTTCTTTTGTTACAGTCGCAGAGGCAATTACTGCCTTTCTGTTAAAGGTCAAGGGGATTGAT
>JALONF010000272.1 GCA_025455085.1 Ignavibacteriaceae bacterium | reverse complement strand
CTTGCTTCCCTTCCAAACTTTACTCTGCCGGGAGATATCTCAGCTAGTAAAAGATACTATAAAGAAGATATTGTTGAACCAGAATTTATTGTGAATAAAGATGGAACAATGGATGTTCCGACAAAACCAGGAATTGGTGTAGAAGTGAATATAGAAAAATTGAAAAAAGTAACTGTCAACAAAAAAGAGTATAAAGCAAGCAAGTAAAAGAAATGAAACTGATAACGCCTTTTTTTATTCTTCTGATTTTAACTTTTGTTTACCAAGGATGTAATTCAAAACAGAATAATGCCGATATAGTTTTTACTAACGGATTCGTTTACGCAGTTGATAGCGTGAATACAAAAGCTGAAGCAGTTGCTATAAAAGATAATACCATTATCTTTGTTGGTGATGATGATGGAGTTCAAAAATATATTGGCGATGTTACAAAAGTTATAGACTTAAACCGCAAAATGGTTCTTCCAGGTTTTATTGATGCACATTGTCACTCCATAAGTTCCTACAGATATTTCTTTGAATTGAATCTTTATGGAATGAAAACGTATGAGGAAATTCAATCTGCAATAAAAAAATATTTAGAAGATCATCCAGATGCTAAATATATTAAGGGCAGAGGCTGGAGCAATACTGACTTTCCTAAAAATGGTCCCGATAAAAAAAAGCTGGACGAACTTGTTAAAGATATACCAGTATCATTTTCCTCAGAAGACGGACATTCAAAATGGGTAAATTCTAAAACACTTGAACTGAGTGGAATAAATAACTCGTCTAATAATCCGGAAGGTGGGATAATTGAAAGATATTCCGGTACAAATGAACCAAACGGAACTCTTCGTGAAAACGCTGCTGATCTTGTGTACGATATTTTTCCCGTTTACAGTATTGAGGAATTAATGAAAGGGTTGGAAAAATATCAGGAAATGGTTTCAGCTTTTGGAATTACAACCATTCACGATGCATATCTTGATGCACAAAGCAATGAAACTGAAGCATTCCGAACATTGGAGAAGAACGACAAATTGAGAATGAGATTTCGAGCGTCACTTTACATCGATCCCGAAAAAAGTGTTGAACAGATTCAATCTTTGATTGATGAAAGAAAAAAGAATTCAGGAGAATTATTTCAAACAAATTCAGCAAAAATATTTGTAGACGGTGTTGTTGAAGGAGGCACAGCCTATCTTAAACAGCCTTATCAACACCAGTCAAAAAACTATGGGGAGTTACTATGGAATATTGATTCACTGAGTAAAATGTGTTCAGCTTTGGATAAAGAGCATTTTCAAATTCACGTTCACTCAATCGGTGATGCAGCTACATCAGTAACGCTAGATGCTTTTGCATTTGCAGAATTCCAGAACGGAAAAAGAGATTCACGAAATTCAGTAACTCACTTACAGTTAGTTGATAAATCAGATATTAAAAAATTTAAAGAACTCGGAGTGATTGCTCTCCCTCAACCATACTGGTTTTCTAAAGACGATTATTATTACAACATTCAAGTCCCATATCTTGGTCAGAAACGAGCTGACGAAGAATATCCAATGAAAAGTTTTTTTGATGAAGGAGTGGTTGTTGCTTCATCGAGCGATTATCCTGTAACAATTCCTTGCAATCCACTTGAAGCCATTCAATTTGGAATTACCCGGAGTGAGTTTAATACAACTGATCCAAAAGAAATTCTTTGGCCGGAAGAAAGAGTTACTCTCGAACAAATGATCAGAAGTTTTACCATAAATGGAGCTTATGCAAATTTTCTTGAAAAAGAGACAGGTTCAATAGAAGTTGGTAAGAAGGCTGATCTGATTGTGCTTGATAAAAATCTTTTTGAAATTCCTGTCACAGAAATAAGTAAAGCAAAAGTATTGATGACTCTATTCCAAGGACAAGAAGTATTTGTTGATAGTACTTTCAGTGAAATTAAATGATTTAAAAATCACCAATCTCTTCGATCAAACGTGTCCACAATTCGCTTCCATTCAATCCATTTGTCATAATTACGATTCCGGAACCTTCATCAAGTCTGAATTGCGAATAACATCTGAAACCGGTTCTGTTTGCTCCGCTATGATAATATATTTTTCCTGTTGCGGTTGAATCAATTGCCCAGCCAAGTCCCCAATAAGTAAATAATCCAAGTGCTCTTCCCGGTCTTTCGATTGGATCCCTGACTAACACATCAACTTGAGGTGTCAACATGTCATAAATAATTTTTTTTGAAGAAGAAAATTGAACTTCTTCATTTAGCTTTATTATTTTAATTAAAATTCTGGCAAAGTCTTCTGCCGTTATATACAAAGTATAAGCTGAATTAGGATGCAGATACTTTGATTTAGCAAGAAATTTTCCTGATGTATCGTGACCACAGGATATCAGCGATTCTATTTTGTCAGTCCAGATAAAGCTGCTGTGATTTAAACTTAATGGTGTAAATAATAATTCTTTTGCATTTTCTTCCAATGATTTTCCTGTGATTTTTTCAATCACTCTTTGCAAATAGAAATATCCTTCACCTGAATAGCTGAATTTTTCGCCAGGTTTAAAATAGATTGGCAATGGTCCTTCCCTTTCCTCTTCACCTTTTCGCCAGTTTGGAAATCCACTTGTGTGAGATAATATCATTCTCGCAGTGACTTGGCTTGAATATTCATCGTCTTCGCTAACAAATTCTTCTGAAAGATAATTGTTCAAAGGTTTATCCAGTTCAAGTTTTTTTTGATCAACTAATTTCAAAACTACATATGCGAAAACAGGTTTACTCATTGAGCAGGCTTCGAACATTGTCTCATTATTTACGGAAGAGGAGGTGCGTACATCCTTTACTCCAAAACTTTTTTTGAAAGCAATTTCATTGTTTAGGATTAGAGCAATTGCGACACCTGGAACATTGAACTCTTTCATTAATTGAGGAGTGAGTTTTTCAATCTTATTTATTACTTGAGAAAATGCAGGAACAATATTTATAGATTCTTTATCTATCTGTAGCAGAGAAATGTATGCTGCCCATCGAACATTATCATCTGAATCAAATAATAATTTCTGTAATTCAGGAATAGCAGATTCCGCAGCCTGTTTAAATTTTCCTAAAGCGATTGCAGAACACCATCTTACATTTGAATTGTTATCTATCAATGCTTCAGACAAAAATGGAATAGCTTTTTCTCCTACTGGCGCAATTTTACCAAGTGCAATTGCCGAACACCAACGGACATTTTCATTTTCCGAATGCAGAGATTCGATAAGATAATCGATTGCATTTTCACCATACTTTACAACTTCGCTAATTGCTTCACCATCAGAGTAAGGATTTTTATCGGAAAATTTATCGATAATGGTTCTAATGGTATTTTCATCAGTGGTGTTTTTATCTTGTGGTAATGTTATTGAATCGGGAAGAAGAATTAAGGTAAGAAATAATATTAAATGTTTTAAAATGTATCTCATCTTATATATAAATTTTCGTGCAGTTTGCAATTCTTGCAAATTCTGATTCAAAAGAAAAAAGGATTGGCAATCCACCAGTGTGAAGAAAAACTGTTGTTACACCCGGATCAATAATCTTTTTCTGTAAAAGATCAATCATCCCAGCCATCACTTTCCCTGTGTAAATTGGATCGAGCAAAATT
>JALONF010000028.1 GCA_025455085.1 Ignavibacteriaceae bacterium | reverse complement strand
ACTTCAGCATCCTTTAAACTTGATTCTGATTTTAGTAGTACTGGCTGGAGGTGTGTTTATCCTGCTTGATCCGACAAATATTCCGCTAATATTAATTATAACTTTTATTTCTCTTGTCTTAGGTGTGCTGCTTGTGCTTCCGATTGGTGGTGCAGATATGCCTGTCGCAATTTCTTTATTAAACTCTTATTCAGGACTAGCAGGCTCAACTACAGGTTTTGTTCTTGGAAATAATGAGTTTGTTCTTGGAAATAATGAGTTGATAATTGCAGGTGCTCTTGTTGGTGCCTCTGGAATTATTCTTACCAACATTATGTGCAAAGCGATGAATCGTTCTCTGATGAATGTAGTAATGGGTGGCTGGGCTTCTGCGGGTACCGAAGGTCCTGCAGCTGAGACTAAAGCACACAAAGGAACAGCAAAATCAATTGATGCAGAAGAACTTGCAATGCTTCTGGAAGGTGTCAGCAGTGTTGTTGTTGTTCCTGGCTATGGAATGGCAGTCGGACAGGCACAGCATGCAGTCAGAGATTTAATGAATGTTTTAGAGAAGAAAGGAATTAATTTCAGGTTTGCAATTCACCCGGTGGCGGGAAGAATGCCCGGGCATATGAACGTGCTTCTTGCTGAAGCTCAGGTTCCTTACGATAAAATGCTCTCGATGGAAGATATAAATGATGATTTCCCGAACACAGATGTTGTAATTGTTATCGGTGCAAACGACGTTGTTAATCCTGCTGCAAGACACGACCAGAGCAGCCCGATTTACGGTATGCCGATACTAAATGTTGATTATGCAAAAACTGTTATTATAAACAAACGTTCGCTGAATGTTGGCTACGCAGGCATAGATAACGAGCTCTTCTTCTACCCAAATGCTCTTATGTATTTCGGTGATTCGAAAGAAGCGATGAGCAAATTGGTGCACGAACTAAAAGCATTGTAAAAAATAGTTTTAGTATACGAGTTGAACCCCTGAAATATCTAATTCAGGGGTTTTTTATTGCATACAAATTATACATGACTCTTATTTGCCAAAAACCTAAATTGCACTATAAAATTAAAACATTATAAGGACATACAATGAACTTCGATTGGACAGAATATATCAATCATACTTTAAATGTCACTATGCACGAAAACTATGGTGCAACAAAAGATCCAAAGGAAGATCAGCCTCTTTATGAAATCGTATTTAAAACAGGGAGGCTCGTTAATGCTTACGATGATGGTTTGCTGCTTGAAGCAGAACGAGAAGGTGAGAACATCGGCATCTTCATCCCGTATAATTCGATTAAGTGTGTAGAAATTTTTGATTTTTAGTTCAAAGGGGATTCATGAAACTCTTTTCATCTCTGCTGATTTTTTTTCTTGTATTTCCTGTAAAATCCTTCCCGCAGGAATTTATTGTCAAGAGCTTGAATGTTTACACTACAGACAACCTTACTTCGCTGCCTGTTTTAACCGGCGGTAATAAATTGGTAATTGAGTTTGATGTTCAGGGAAAATTTATTCCTAATATGAATATCGTTTTTCGTTTCTGCGATAAAGGCTGGACACCCACAAAAAATATTTTTCTGCTTAACTCCCAATACAGCACATATTACTTTTTAGATTTTGAAGAGCTGCCGATAACGGTGGTTGATGATGCCCGTTATCATCATAAAAGTTCTTATCCTGATGACAGAGACCAGGTGCAATTTCCATTTTCCGGTAAATGGAGATTTTATTTGACCGATACCGAGGATTCATCAATCGTTTATGCATCGGGAAAATTCTTTGTTGTGAATGATGATGCAGAATTATCTGTCCGGGTAAAACGAGATGAGCTTGAAGATCAGTCTTACTGGCCGGTAGAACTTGCGAAAGCTATTAATGTTACGACTGATTTTTATCTGCCAGATGATTTTCATCCTTCATTCGTTGACAGAATTGAAATTGTTGATAATCAGCGTCTTTATTATCCAGTTGTCATTGATCGAAAAACAAACACACTATTTAGATACTTTAAATGGGATGCTAACCGAAGCTTCACCTTTACCGCAAGAGATATTCCTGCCGGTAACGAGTTTAGACAGGTTGATATACGCGATAATAATTTGTTCATTGGTAAAAATGTTAAAGCGCAACTAGATGGACTTGAGTATTCAAGATTTTTTCTTAATCCTCAGAATAAAGATTTGAACGGAGGCAAGCTCTATCCAGATTATCGAGATGAGTATTCAACTTATTTGAATGTAACTTTTTCAATTCGTCCGCCCGAAGAAAATTTCAGAAATATTTTTCTGGTTGGTGCATTCAACGACTGGAAACTTTCTTTAGATTATTTGATGAAAGAAAGTGGAGGTGTCTATTCAATCACTATTCCGCTTAAACGAGGAATCTTTGATTACCAGTACGTTGCTGCTGATATTGACTATGGAGAAATCTTAAATCCTGATTGGCTGGTACTTGAAGGCAACACATGGCTTAACTCAAAAGAATTAGATGTCTTTCTATATTATAATGAGCAGGATAAAGGACCTTATGAGAGAATTATTGGATACAAGCGGGTGAAATCGCAGTAGAATAAAAAATTATAAATTTAATATTAAAAATAATGAACAAACTAAAAGTTGGTGTTATCGGGACAGGTCATCTTGGTAAACTTCATACCAAAATGTTTAAGTCTATTGAAAATTGTGAGCTTGTTGGTATTTATGACTCAAACATGGAGCAATTAAAAGCTGCAAGTGAGGATCTCAATGTTCAAAGAACATCATCAATTGAAGAATTGCTAAAGAAAGTTGATGCAATCTCAATTGCTGCTACAACTACAGCGCATTTTGAAATTGCTAAAAAATGCTTTGAATATGGAGTCCACGTCTTCATAGAAAAACCAATTACTACCACGATCAAAGAAGCTGAAGAGCTTGTAGAAATTTCAGCGAAGAAGAATCTTAACTTGCAAGTCGGGCATATTGAAAGATTCAATCCTGCGTTAGTCTCTATGGAAAAATATTTTGAGGAGCCGAAGTTCATTCAAACAGACCGGCTCGCACAATTTAATCCAAGAGGAACTGATGTTGCTGTTGTCCTTGATTTAATGATTCACGACATTGATATTATTTTAAGTCTGGTGAAAAGCGATGTAGTTGATGTGCAGGCGAATGGTGTTGCCGTAGTTTCAGATCATCTTGATATTGCCAACGCAAGACTTCAATTTGCAAACGGTGCCGTGGCAAATGTAACAGCAAGTAGAATCTCACAGAAGAAACTCAGGAAGATGAGAATCTTTCAGAAAGACAGCTACATTGCATTGGATTTCATCACAGGCGTAGCAGAGTCATATCGACTAGTCCCTCCGGATGCGGAAGTAAGCCCTTCATTAATTTCATTTGGAGAAATTGGAATTGGAGAGAAGAGGAAAAAACTTGTCTATGAGCAGCCCGAACAAAAAGAATTAAATGCTCTTCAATATGAACTTCAGTTGTTTGTAGATTCCGTCCTTAATAAAACAAAGCCAGTAGTTTCAGGAGTTGATGGTCTAAGAGCACTGAAAGTTGCACAAATAATAATTCAGAAGATTGAGGGGCAAAAAATTACCTGATTCTTTGAGGATTAAATAAAAAATCAATAAAACAAAAATGAAAAAGCTATTATTACTTTCCGTTTTATTGCTGCTTACAACATCAAGCTGCAGTGTCTACGAGACTATGGTAAATATATCACGGTTGAAATTTAGGCTTGGTGATGTAAACAATTTTGTTGTAGGCGGTATTAATATTTCAAATAAAAAATCATTACAGGATTTTAACCCGTTGGAAATTGTAAACCTGACTCAGGTTATTGCATCGGGCAAACTTCACGCATCATTTACGCTTAACGTTGAAGCAAAAAATCCAAATGATGGAACAGGCGGTTACCCTCAAACCGATGCAACCCTAAAAGCTTTTCCGTGGCGATTAGAAATTGATCAGGTTGAAACAATATCAGGGAATATTGGTGCACCTGTGTCAGTCCCCGGAACCGGAGATATCACAAACATTCCATTGACAATGAACATAGATCTCATTGAATTTTTTGGCAACAAGGGATTTGATAATTTGTTGAATCTTGCGCTTACTTTGGGTGGTGAGCAAGGATCATCTTCAAAGCTGAGCTTGTATGCAACACCAACTGTTTCTTCTCCATTGGGGGATATTAAATATCCGGGTGAATTAAAAATTGTTGATCAGAGTTTTACTAATTAATAAAGAGAATGTCATTGCGATTCCGACTTTAGTCGGGAGAAGCAATCTCTGAGATCACTTCACTACGTTCGTGATGACATAAACAGAATTTAATCTTATGACTAAAAAAAATAAATACGCAATCGGTGTTGATTTAGGTGGTACAACCATTAAACTGGGTATCGTTACCAATAGCGGCAGGATTCTAAAAAAAATCTCTGTTCGTACGCAAGCAGAAGGTGGACCAAAGAAAGTAATTGGGAACATAATTTCTGGAATCAACGAACTCAATGCTAAATCAAAATACAAGATTGAAGGAATTGGTATTGGATGTCCCGGTGTAGTTACTCCCGGAAAAGGTATTGTTGAAAATCCGCCTAACTTTCCTGGCTGGGAAAAAATTAACATTGGAAAAATTATTTTTCAGGAATTTAATAGGCCAGTGCTGGTTGATAATGACGCAAATGCAGCAGCAATCGGCGAGCTGACTTTCGGCAGCGGAAAGAATTATAAATCTTTCATTATGATTACTCTCGGTACAGGTGTAGGCGGTGGGATAGTAATGAATAAAAAAATCTATCACGGTGATTTCGGTGCTGCCGGAGAAATCGGTCACATCTCAATTGATTATAAAGGACCTAAATGCAATTGCGGATCATATGGCTGTATTGAAGCCTATGCAGGGAATCAATATTTACGGCACAGAGTTCGTCACCAGCTAAAGAAGCATCCTGAATCAAAACTATGGAAAATAATTGGTAATGACCTGAGCAAAGTTTCTCCACGTAACATACAGGGTGCAGCCGAATCTGGAGATGCATTTTCCAAATCGGTAATTGACGAGCTTGGAGTTTACCTGGGTTCTGCTTTTGCTTCTTTGGTTAATGTGCTTGATGTTAGTGTTTTCATTATCGGTGGAGGAATAGCGGGTTTCGGCAAACCGCTTTTTGATTCAATCAAGAAAACAATTTCCCGGAGAGTAATGGCACCTATCAGACCACGAGTAAGAGTTCTTCCGGCAAAGCTGAAAAATGATGCTGGAATAAAGGGTGCCTCAGCTTTGGTTTTTCATCATAATTAAAATTTAATTCATTTAAAACATTTCGTTTAATCTTGCGTCCTATGATTATCTATTACCCATAATCATTCCATATTTTTATCTTTCAGATATGAAAATCATTCTGTCTGTAGTTTCAGCCTTGGTCTTCGCCTCAGCCTTTCAATTTGGTGCGCATGCACAGCAGGATTATCTACCCGAAACTATTAATATAGATTCTCTTCAAACCGAATTACTAGCTGATACTCTTCTCTCATCAATTTCAGATACTTTAACTTCCACACAAAAAAAATCTGATATAGACACAGTTGTCTATGCCAGTGGTTCGGATTCCTTATTCTTTTTTGTTAAAGAGAAGAGGATGGCAATTTACGGCGAAGGGAAAATCAACTATAGAAAATCAGAGATAAAAAGTGCGAACATCTTTCTCGACTTTAATAAGTTTGAAATAGAAGCTGTTGGCGTACCATCGGATTCTGCTGCAACCGAGTATATAGGTACTCCTGTTTTATCAGAAGATGGAGAAGTATATACCGGCAAGCGAATGAGATACAACTTCAAAACCAATCAAGGTTCACTTGCTGCTGCAGATACTGAGTTGGAAGGTGCATTTTATCATGGTGCGAAAATTAAAAAGGTATCAAAGGATGCTTATTTTATTAAAGATGGAGTTTATACTACCTGCGATGCTGAAGAGCCGCATTTTTATTTTTCATCACCTAAAATGAAAATGATTCAGGGTGAAGAACTTGCTGCGGAATGGATTTGGCTTAATTTTGGCGGAGTACCATTTCCAATACCTCTTCCATTCATTGTTGTTCCTTTACAGTCAGGAAGAAGATCAGGAATTATTCCTCCTGTTTTTGGAAGTGATGCACGTTACGGAACTTACATCAACAGGTTCGGTTATTTCTGGGCGATCAGTGATTATATGGATGTGAACGCAACAATGGATTATTATACTCGCGGCAGTTTTGGTTTAGGTTCCCGTTTCAGATATGCTAACCGGTACAATTATAACGGTTTTGCAGAAGGATCCTACCGGGATTTTACTCAAGGGGAATCAACAGATCCGGGTTACAGCAAACAAGTTGACTGGCGTATTAAATTATTTCACGCACAATCGTTCACACCCACTTTACGTCTTGATGCTAACCTTGAATTTGCATCCAAAGATTTTCTTCAAAATGGCACCGGTGATTTAAATGACCTTTTAAGGAATGAAATAATTTCTAATGCAACATTATCCAAGACCTGGGATGAGTCAGGTAACAGTGCTTCAATAAATTATAACCGAAGACAGGTTCTTGAGACAAATGATATTTATGAAGTCTTACCGAGTGCACTATTCAGATTGGCTCAGAATTATCCTTTCCGAACTTCATCGGGCGAAGCAGACAGAGAATGGTATGAATTATTTGGCTATTCCTATTCGGGACAATTTCAGAATCAAAGAAATAAAAAAGAAGGTGTTCTGGATGAAAGATTAGGATTACAGCACAGCATTACTTCGGATATGTCTCCGAAAATTGGCTATTTCACAGTTTCACCAAGAGTCAGATTGGATTCAAAATGGTATAATGAGCAGATAGAACAATTTGTGGTAACTTCATCAACAGGCAGTGATTCTATTGTAACGCAAGATAAAAAACAGCTAGCTGCTGTTACTACTTTTGATGTGGGTTTAAATGCATCAACAAAATTTTATGGAATGTTTAATATTAATTCTCTTGGAATAAATGCGATCAGGCACACCGTTACACCAAACATATCATACAACTACCGACCGGATTTTTCAGAGCAGGGGTGGGGCTACTATGGTCAATATACACGATCGGATGGAAGTGTGGTAAAGTATAATAAATTCCAAAGGGAAGTTTATGGAGGTGCAGATGGAGGTGAACAGCAGAATATTAATTTTTCTGTCGGCAATAATTTTGAGCTTAAAACTACGGTTGACCCAACAGATACAACGTCAAAGGAACAAAAGATACAGCTGCTCAACATAACGGCAGGAACCGGTTATAATATTGCAGCTGATTCACTGAACTTTGCAGATATAAGTTTAACGTACAGAACTCAGGTGGGTGAATTCTTTGACCTTTCAGGTGCATCACGGTTTACTCCATACGATTACAGCGGAAAAACAACAAAGATTAATAGATACCTTATTGATGCCGGAAAGGGATTATTAAGACTGACCGGACTAAACTTCTCCGTATCGACAAGCATTTCCGGAGAAAAATTTGCATCAACTGAAAAAGAAACCGGGCAGGAGGATGATGAGTTTGGTCTTGTAGATGAGCAAAGTAAAAGTGTTTATCAGGGAATTTATAATACTCAGGATCCTGATTTTACTGTACCCTGGAGTATATCTCTTACATATAACTATAATTTAAGCAGACCTACACCCCAGCAGTCAACAACCTTTTCTAATTTGAGCGGAAGTCTGAGTTTCAGTTTGACTCCAAGCTGGAAATTTGATGTCACAGGCAGTTATGATTTTGAGAGCAAAGAATTTGCTGCACCTCAGGTTACAATTTCAAAAGATCTACATTGCTGGTTTATGAATTTTATTTGGAATCCAATTGGAACTTACACCGGTTTCCGTTTTGAAATCAGGGTAAAAGCTCCTATGCTGCAGGACCTTAAGCTAACTAAACAGGATCAGTTTTTTAACACGCGGTAGTGGAGACTCAATTAAAAATTAGAAGCAAGTTACAAGTGAAACATTATATTATCGATGGGAATAATCTGATAGGAAAGATTAAAACCCTAAATCAGATTCAGAAAAATAATAAACAGCAAAGCAGGGAGAAGCTTGCCTTTATACTGGGGAGATATTTTAGTAAGAGAAAGGCTTCAGTCAGTTTACATTTTGATGGTTTTGAAAATGATACGATTAAAATTTCTGCTATTAAAATAATTTACTCCGGCAGCTCAAATGCAGACGAAAAAATTAAAGACGAAATTGAGAGGAGCAAAAATCCAAAGAATAATATTCTGATTACTTCTGACAGTAATCTTGCGCAATTTGGACGAGTGTGCAGCTGTCATATTATAAAAAGTGAGGAGTTTGCAAAACAGCTTCTTTCGTCAAGTTCTACTACTGAAGAACAAGCCAGGATTGATGAAATAAATAGCGCCGAAGAATTTAAGAAACTTTTCGGGGTAAATGCGCCGGATAAATTTGTTACTAAATGAGGTATTTTTTTGTTTTTCTGTTAATTATGAATTAATTTGAATTAAAATTTTAAGAAAATAAATTTAAGAACAGTCAGAGCATCTATCTTTATCGCGTTTTGTTGCTGTTAAGAATTGGATTTCTGAAATAATGTATTTTTTTTGAATATCCCAACGAAAATATTATCTACTCAATTCACATTCATTCATCAATTAATTCAGGAGGTTTAGTGGAAACAAAACTACTAAAACCAATTATTTATTTTCCCCTGTTAACCTTATTTGCTTTTTTGATTTTATCAGGAAGCTCATTCGCTCAGGGAGATAACCCACTCGTTGATGCAGTTCCGAAAGATTGGGCAAAACATTTTCAGCATTCGGATTCGGAATTGGACGTAATCACAGTTAACGGTTTTGACGATTTCAATCTTGGGGTTGATTACGCAGAACCACACGTTAGTCAGAATCCTCTTAATCCACTACAGTATTTTGGCGCTTATAACATCAATGGTGCCTGGCGTACTAACGATGGACATAATTGGACACCATCTGCTCCACCATTTGGAACCAATCCCAATGGTGATCCAATTACCACTTACGATGGTAATGGTAACTTATATTACGAAACAATGGTTGGAGGAGTAACCGGATGCAGAGTAATCCGCTCTACTGATAATGGCGCAACTTGGACAGCTGGTGTAGTTGCCGTCTCCGGAAACGATAAGAACTGGATGGTTGCTGACCAGACTACTGGTCCTTACTCTGGTTATGTTTATACCGGAATGACACCGGGTAATTTTGCCAGGACTACGAACTTCGGTGCTAGCTGGACAACTACTAATACATTTGGAACTCAATCACTTCCTGGTTTTATGATTTGTATTGGTCCCGATGGTGTAACAGATGGTGGTGTAGTTTATGTCGTTACAAACTCTGGGAGTGCGTTTGCTTCTACATACACTTTTTATGCGTCAACCAACGGCGGTTTAAATTTCTCATTAAAATCGACACAGAATTTTTCCAATTATGTAGGAACTAGCGTAGGCGGTAGAAATACTGTACAATTTATGAGAACCAGACCTTATCCTTTTATTGCTGCAGATCAAAGCAATGGGACCTATAGAGGCAGACTGTATTTAGTTTACGCTTCTAATAATCCCGCCGGAAACGCAAACAAACCTGATATCTTTTGTCGTTATTCAACTGATCAAGGGACAACCTGGTCTTCACCGATAACTGTCAATGATGATAATCCAAGTACGGGTAATCATCAATGGCATCCGGCAATCTGGTGTGATACCCAATCGGGAAGATTGTTTGTAAGCTGGATGGATACACGCGATACACCAACAAGTGATAGTGCATACATATATGCCAGCTATTCAGATAATGGTGGATTAACCTGGGCAACAAATCAAAGAGTATCAAACCAAAAAATGAGAATCTGTGCTCCTGGTATATGTTCATCGGGTAGTGCTAATTACATGGGTGATTATTTCGGGGTGATTTCAAGAAACAATCAGGCATTAACAATGTGGACAGACTTCAGGTCCAATAATTTTGGCAGCTATGTTGGTTACTTCCCCGATTTTGCGATGACAGTCGCGCCAACTTCCGTTATAATACCGCAGAGCGGAGGACAGGAATTTGTAACTGTCTCAGCTCCCTCAGTCAAACTTTTTACCAACAATGTTATTTTCTCCGCTACCGTTAGTCCAAATCCGCCGAGTGGAACAATAACAGTTGATTTTCCTGGCGGCAACATTGTAAATAATCCCCCAGGAAGTGTCCAAATGAGAATTCAAACTAGTGGAAATGTAACATTAGGAGCTTATACAATAACTGTTCAGGGAAATGGACCTAACGGAACACCGGTTCATCGCAGAACAGTTTCTCTTGATGTTATTGTACCGGTTGAGCTAACATCATTTGCTGCTAATACAGACAAAAACGATGTTATTTTAACCTGGAATACAGCAACAGAAACCAATAACCAGGGATTTGAAATTCAGAGAAAGACCAATGGCGAATATGAAAGAATAGCTTTCGTTGAAGGTAAAGGAACAACAACTGAAGTACAGAATTATCTTTTCAGAGATAAAAATCTTCTTTCTGGTTCATACACATACAGACTGAAGCAGGTGGACTTTGATGGCTCATTTGCATATTCTGATGGAGTTGAAATTGATATAGAGCAGCCGTCAGTTTTCTATCTTGGTCAGAACTATCCGAATCCTTTCAATCCTACTACTAATATCAAATATTCAATTCCGGCTGATGGTCTCGTGACACTAAAGGTATATGATCTACTTGGAAAAGAAGTGTCGACTTTAGTTAACGATTACCAGCAGGCAGGAACATTCGATGTTGTGTTTGATGGTTCAAATCTTGCCAGCGGTGTTTACTATTATCAGCTTATCACCGGTGAGCTATCAGCTACGAAGAAGTTAATGCTTACCAAGTAAGACTTATTTCAAGTTCATCAGGATTATTTAGGGAGCTTCGGCTCCCTTTTTTATTTTAAATGAAAAAACTACCGCCTTTGGAAGTGATACTTTACTTGTTCTTATCTGGAAATATCTTGAAATATTTAATTTGATTATTTATTATTTTTCAAGAAAAGAAATTATTATGCTTAAAATTTATTATCTGATATTAGTATCCCTTTTCTTCAACGAGAATACTTTAGGCCAAAACTTCTGGACACGAATCCAGAGTCCGACAGATCAATATCTGAGAACATTGTGTTTCTTGGATAGCCTTAAAGGATGGGTTGCCGGAGATTCAGGAATGATTTTTTACACCGATGACGGCGGAAAGAATTGGCAGCAGCAGCAGATCGGCAGCAATTATACAATTATGGATCTGTTTTTTCTGAATGATAGTGTGGGTTGGGGCGTAGCCTGGGAAGAAGTTTTTTCTGGGCGGGCTTATGGAACTTATATCCTGAAAACATCTGATGCGGGACAAACTTGGTTTGCTGACAGATACAGCGAAGATGCCGTTTTCCTTAAATCAATTTACTTCCTCGATACGCTTAATGGATTTATGGGTGGTTATCCGGGTAATTTTTTACGTACTACAGACGGAGGTATTAACTGGGAATACGCAATTATTGATTCAGGATTTTTTAGTTACTTCCCTCCAATTCATTTTATTTTTTTAAATGAATTTTATGGATTTGCTTGTGGTGGAATCATAGACATTCAAGGAGTAGTTTGGCGAACAACGAATGGAGGAGAATCCTGGGAATCACAAGCCGTAGGACCTGAACCGATACATTCAATTCATTTTTTTGATTCTCTGAATGTGATTGGTGTGGGTGGAGATTATGAGTACGGTGCTTCTATGATACAATCTACAAATGCCGGAGAAACCTGGAACTATCAGGAACTTGGAATATTTGGTGCTGCCACGGCACTATCATTCCGTACCAGAACAGAAGCCTGGGCACCTCTAAGTTTTGCAGCGACTATTATGGCAACATTTAATGCTGGATTAAGCTGGACAGATACTGCAACGGTGGACACCTCGAGAATCTATGATCTTGTTTTTACTGATTCGCTTACTGGCTATGCTGTTGGGGAAGCCGGTGTAATTCTCAAGTATAAGTTTCAAAATCCCGTTTCGGTTACTCAATCTAGTCTTAACTCACCGGAAGATTTTATTCTTTATCAGAACTATCCGAATCCTTTTAATCCTACTACCAATATCAAATATTCAATACCAGCTGCAGGAATTGTCACTCTGAAGGTTTACGATCTGCTTGGCATGGAAGTATCAACTTTAGTTAACGATTATCAGCAGGCAGGAACATTTGATGTTGTGTTTGATGGATCAAATCTTGCCAGCGGTGTTTATTATTATCAGCTTATCACAGGTGAATTAAGCGCAACAAGGAAGCTGATGCTTACGAAATAATCAGATTTCTTATGGTTAATTAGCATTAAGGGAGCTTCGACTCCCTTTTTTTGTTGGGGAATCTTTGCGAATAATCTTTATGTTTGGAATGAAGATATTTAATAATTCATCGGGGAATATCTATGAGAATCATTCTCACATTTCTGGTTTCTCTAATCAGTCTAACAGCAATTAATAATTTCCCTCAACAGCTTCCGACAGATTATTTTAAGGATAACATCGAAGTATATTTTTCATTTGAAATTTCATCAAGAGAATTAATTCAG
>JALONF010000271.1 GCA_025455085.1 Ignavibacteriaceae bacterium | reverse complement strand
ACCTGTAAACAGCGGTGAAAGAAGCACATGTCGCCGCCAGGCTTCTGCTGACCAATACCAGACAATGCTTTCAACCAGAAAATGGTTTCAGAAGCGTTTGCATCCGCCGACATAAATAATCCGGCAGGGACAAACCATATTCTAGAAATCTGAAAAACATAATTCGTTTGTCAAAGGAAGATCATCCTCCTTAACAATATAGCTTCTTTCTTTTTCGGGAAAGTGTTTTTCAAGCATTTCAGCCAGAGTTAGATTAGTGTACTGGGTGGGGTTTTTATCGACTGATAAAAGAAGCTTGACCGCAGTCGATCTGTGAAGCTCATAAAATACTTTATTTTCCATGTTTGAATGTTAGTTAAAGGTTCCTATTAAAAATAGAAAAAATACCGTCACAGGAGAGCTAATATCGGACAAAAAAATCATAGTTGCAAATATAACCATGATGACCCTGGATTAAAGCGTGCAGTTTTATTTTGAATATTATCATAGTCTTTCGTAATTTTATGACAATGAACAGTTAACAATTGTACTTCACATTAAAATTATTGTACCATGGGGAAAAGATTATTTACGCTGTTCTTGCTGCTATCGGCTATCCTTTCTCTGTCAGCCCAGCAGGATATTATTATTCCGGTTGCTGATAACCTGGTTATCGAAGGTATCCCTGATCTGAGAGCATCTTATATCGATGAAGTTAAAAACTACACCGAATTCCGGTCAGCAGCACTGGCAGACTGGAATCCTGTAAAAAAGGAGATGCTCATTTCGACTCGATTCGGCAACAGCAATCAGATTCATTATGTAAAATTTCCGGGGGGCGACAGAAAACAGATCACTTTTTTTGATGAACCGGTAACTTCAGCAACTTTTGATCCGGTAAATGGCAGGTATTTCCTTTTTTTAAAAGACGTCGGAGGCAATGAATTCTCGCAGATTTACAGGTTCGATTTGAATAATAATAAAATCACTCTGCTTACAGACGGGAAACGGTCACAAAACGGAGGAATCATTTGGAGCAATAAGGGTGACAGGATCGCTTATTCATCAACAGGGAGGAACGGAGAGGACAGGGATATCTTTATTATGAATCCACTCGATCCGGGATCTGACAGAATGGTTGTTGAAAACAAAGGTGGCGGATGGAATGTGATTGACTGGTCTCCGGATGACATGAATCTTCTTTTAGAGGAATATATCTCTGTAAATGAGACCCGACTTTATCAGGTAAACGTTTCAACGGGCAGGAAGAATCGTCTACTGCCTCAAAATGAAGAGGCTGCAACTTATTCAGGGATCTGCTATTCAAAAGACGGGAAAGGCATTTACTTCATAACCAATATGAGGGGTGAATTCAATCAACTGGCTTATTATAATTTTTCTTCACACGAAATTATATATATAACGAACAGTATACCCTGGGATGTGGAAATTGCAGATATTTCAAAGGATGGATCCTTAATGGCTTTTACAACCAACGAAAATGGCCAGTCAAAATTATATCTCTTATCAACGGCAACAAACAAATTCAGGCTTGCAAAGGAAATCCCTGCAGGTCTTATTGGCGGGATTGAATGGTTCAGTGATTCAAAGTCAATTGGAATTACTTTCAGCAATTATAGTTCTTTAGCCGACGTTTTTGAATATAATACAGCAACAGGTGAGTTTATACGCTGGACCGAAAGTGAACTTGGAGGCATGGACATTTCCGGCCTTCAGGAGCCTCAACTTATTTCATGGAAATCATTTGACGGGAAAATTATTTCTGGTTACCTCTACAGAGCTTCCGGCAAATATTCAGGGAAGCGTCCGGTAATTATTGTAATACATGGAGGTCCTGAAGGGCAATCTTTTCCCTCATTTCTGGGGAGATCAAATTACTACCTGAATGAACTTGGCATATCACTTATCTATCCTAATGTAAGAGGTTCAACAGGTTATGGCAAGACGTTTGTTGATCTCGACAATGGTATGAAAAGAGAGGATTCAGTTAAAGATATAGGTGCGCTTTTTGACTGGATAGCTCAGAATCCGGATCTGGATAAGGACAGGATAATGGTAATGGGCGGAAGCTATGGCGGCTATATGACGCTGGCTGTTTCCTTTATGTACAGCGACAGGATACGATGTTCTCTTGACGTTGTCGGGATCTCCAACTTCAACACTTTTATGAAAAATACAGAAGCTTACCGCAGAGATCTGCGCCGTGTTGAGTACGGCGATGAAAGGGATCCTGCAATGGCTTCATTTTTTGAATCAACAGCGCCGATTAACCATACCGATAAGATCAAAAAACCCCTGTTCATTGTCCAGGGAGGAAATGATCCCAGGGTTCCATATACTGAATCAATGCAGATGAAGGAGAAAATCCGCCAAAACGGAGGTATCGTATGGTTCCTGATGGCTAAAGATGAAGGTCATGGATTCAGAAAGAAGAATAATGTCGATTTCCAGTTCTATTCAACTATTGAGTTTATTAAACAATACCTGTTGAATTAGAAATTTAAGATATAGAATAATTAGCTTACACTAAAAACAAGGAACCCGAAAAAGTTATGCAATAGCCAGGATTTTTTCTCCATACACAGGGTGTCTTTCGGCTGCCATCATTACAATCCGTTTTACCATCTGGCTGTATGAATAATTTGTCATTTCCAGTGCAAGGGCAAAGCTGGTGTTTTTACTGATATCGTTATTGGGATTGATATCCAGGAGATAGAATTCATCATCGCGAAGGCGGAAATCAAATCTTGCATAATCGAGGCATCCGAATCCTTTCCATGTTTTAAGAACTTTCTTTTCGAGCTTTCTAAGCAGTTTTTCATCAAGTGGGGCAGGTACCAGCGATTCGATTTTCTTATAATGTTCCGAGCCGGGTAAAAACTTCGAGTCGTAAGTACAGAGTCTTTTACGGGGTTCGCTGAATGCCGAAAAACTCATTTCCACCAGGGGCAATATTTCGGGTGGATCATTGTTCCATACCGACACACGGAATTCGCGGCCGTCAATAAAATCTTCGACCAATGCGGGTTGTTTTAATTCATTGTTCACAACCAGAATCTGTTCCCTGAGCGAAGACGTATTATAGACAACTGATTCTTCGGTGATGGTAAGGCTGCAGTGTTCGCGTGACGGTTTGACAATGGCAGGAAAGATGTTCCAGTCAGTGGCTTCTTCCGGAGCAAGTACTGCTCCATGGGGAACTGTTATACCAAGCGAAACGAGAATTTCCTTTACCTTCTGCTTATCATAGCTCAGGTCTATTACATCCGGCACGTTCCCTGTATATGTGAATCCAAAATCTTCAATGGTCTGCACAATTCTTCTTTCGCTTTGCGGAATACCAGGAAGAGTTTCACAAACGTTAAAAATAATTGTATCGTCGGGATTGTATTTTCCGAGAGTCTTTTCGAGATATGGTGTATTCAATTCTTCAAGATACGTTTCGACGCCTTCGAATTTAAGGGCTTCATAGAGCGCCCTGTTAGATTTTCGGGCATCTCTGATCTCAGATTTGTCCCAGGCGGGATCAAGATTATATAGAATAACAACCTTCAGAAAAATTATTTTTTACGAAGCTATAATAATTGCATGATAAAATTTACGTCAGAAAAATTATTTTTTACGAAGCTATAATAATTGCATGATAAAATTTACGCATGAAAAAAAAGTTGTAAACATAACTATGATTGTTTATTCACAATTCAGAAAGTTACATAAAAAATTCTGAGACTTCAATCATGTTTAATTATATATATCCGATCATTGTTGTATGAAAAGATTCTTTTTGCACGAATAAAAAAATCATCTGAAGCCAAGAGATCTGAGTTATCTAACTTTGCATTAATTAAAGTTATTTGAAGATCATTAAATTCGTTGTGGTCTCACGAGTTTAACTTGCTACCCATAAAAGCTACAAGTAGCTACTTTATTGAGTAAATGAGAAAATAGAAACATACTATCTATTAAAAATTTTCTTAATTTAGGATTAGTTTATCGAATAGAAATGGTCAATCTTAAAATTGATTTTATTCATCATATCAGGACCTTCTGGAGTAAAGTGTCAAAGAATGGGCTAAATAATGATATGGCGATCAGCGAGCAAAAAAAAATAATACTTACTAATCAGGTAAGTATACTAATGTTCCTTTTTATTTTTTCCTTCATAACAATTGTGACAATATTTAAATTGGTTTCATCCCAGTTCATCTTCATAATATATCCGCTGACTTTCTCAATCCTGCTTATTCCATATATGAACAGCAAAGGATTTTACCGCCTGACATCTTTCATGATCTCGATAATTTTCCCCATTGCTGTCCTGATATTCTCATCGCTAACCAAGAAGAGTTTTCACTACAGCATTGATATATTTTACTACATCGTACCAAAATTGCTTCTTATAGGGACACTCGTAATTCCGCTGATACTAATTGACATAAAGCACAGGATGTACTTGATCCTTGCTGTACTTATAAACCTTCTGGCGCTTATTTTTTATGATTATGTACTAAGCCTTTTCGGAGTTGGTTTTGGTACCATTCCTGTGACTACTGAAAATTATTATCTTATTAATATTTTTATTTTCCTACCATACTTTTTGATATTAACTGGTATAGGTTTTCTAACTAATATTAATATTAAGTACGAAAAACGAGTACAGAAACTTCTGGAAGATATAAAAGTAAAGAATATTGAATTGGAAGAGCAGAAGGATTATATCGAAAAGATTCATCGTGAAATAACTGACAGTATTAATTATGCAAGCCGGATACAAACCGTACTACTGCCCGATCTCACAGTCCTGAATGAGTATTTTAAGGATTATTTCATACTTTTCAAGCCACGCAACGTGGTAAGCGGAGATTTTTACTGGTTTTCAAGAATTGAAAATAAAATTATTTTTTGCCTGGCAGACTGTACAGGTCATGGTGTGCCAGGAGCTTTTATGAGTATGCTTGGAATTACATTTCTTCGCGAAATAGTTACTAAAGAGCAATTATATGAGCCGTCAAAAATACTCAACAGACTTCGGAATGAAGTTATTATTGCTCTTAATCAAAGAGGAATACAGAGTGATCAGAAAGACGGGATGGATGTATCATTATTTACCTTGGATATAACACCACAGGAAGATAATTCCCATAATACATTTGAATTATTATGGGCAGGCGCGAATAATCCATGCTGGTTTGTAAAGGATGGGAGTTTTGAAGAACTCATCCCTGACAAAATGCCAATCGGAATACATAATAATATGGATTGTTTTAAGACAATTAAGATCAATCTTAAAAAAGGCGATAAAATTTATATGGCCACTGATGGATACAGAGATCAGTTTGGTGGCCCTTCATCAAAAAAATTTATGTCCAGACAACTCAGGGAATTGATCATTGAAAACTCTGACAAAACTATGTTAGTACAAAAAGAACTTCTTGAGAGGAAAATTGAAGAATGGAAAACCGGATATGGTGTGAAACACGAACAAACGGATGATATAACATTAGTAGGCATTGAAATATAATTTTTCCGGGAACATCGAAGAAGGCTCTTAATATTCCGTTAAAAAAACAAAAATGAGTAAAACTCAAGTCCATGAATCTTACTCATTCTACAAATTTGTCTTTACTCCCGAAAATCCCTATTTATATACACAAAAATAGCTAATGCTTTTTCAACTCCCGGGTCACTTCAAAACTGAATAAGGATTTTTAATCAGGTATGTTCCTTTTTCCAGGTATTTGATCTCAAATGGAGGGGGAAGCTCCTGCATATATTGATCCAGGGCGTGAAGGTATACTTTCTCATTTTGCCTTAACAATGAATCAATACTCAGCGTATCATTCCATGTTATGATGATCTTATTCCAG
>JALONF010000270.1 GCA_025455085.1 Ignavibacteriaceae bacterium | reverse complement strand
TAAACATTGAAGAATTGGTAAATGATATAAAAACATTAAAGGATTAAAAAATGAATACTCTACTAGCAATTTTATTTGTTCTCTTCCCATCCGAAGATAAAATAGAAATTAAAGATGCCTGGATGAGACCTTCATCAGAAAAAATGGCTACTGCACTTTACTTCATCATCGAGAACAAATCAGAAACAGCAGACACTTTATTTCAAGTTGATTCCGATCTGGCTGAGAGAGTCGAAATTCACGAAACTTATTCTGAAGGCGAAATGATGGGAATGAGAAAGGTTAACTTCATCGTGATTGAAGGAAAAAGTTCATTTGAATTAAAACCAGGTGCACATCACATAATGCTGATGAAGCTAAAGAAAAATATTAATGATGGAGATAAAGGCGAATTTATACTTCACTTTAAACAAGCTGGTGAGATTAATATCACAGCCACAGCGAAGATGCCGAAATAACTATTCAGAAAAATGAAAAGCCCCGTCGATACGGGGCTTTTTACTTGCTTAAGAGTTTAAGACCTATTTCAGAATCATCATCTTCCTTATTGAAACAAATCCATTTGCTTCCATTCTGTAGATATACATACCGCTTGCGAACTTTGAAGCATCAAAAGCAACTTCATAGTTTCCAGCTTCTTGAATATTGTTTACTAGTTCTATTAACTTATCGCCTAATACATTGTAAACGGCAATGTTAACAAAGCCATCTGCTGGAACTGAATACTTAATCTTAGTTGTAGGGTTGAACGGATTTGGATAGTTCTGCAAGAGTTGATAACTATCAGGGACATCAATTTGAATCTCTTCTTTAAGATTGTAGTATTTATAAGACCCACCAAAATCGACCTGTTTGATCCTATAATTATAACTTCCTGAAGCAAGACCTTTATCCGTGAAAGTATAACTCTGGATTTCTGTAGTGGTTCCGTGTCCTTCTACAAATCCAAGATTATTCCAACTTTCTTCGCCGGCGCTTCTCTCAACGTAGAATCCACTATTGTTAAGCTCAGTAGCCGTCGTCCAGTTGAGTGTGACATCATTTCCACTGACCGATGCTATGAAGCTTGCAAGCTCAACCGGCACTGATCCAACAACAGCAACATCGTCAAGATACATTCCGTTTCCATTAACATCATAATGCCTGAAGGCGATGAAAACATTCTGACCAGCGAATGCGCTCAAATTGATTTTATATTCACCAAAATTAGGATTAGGAAAAGAGTTAACATTATAAGTACCCAATACTATTGTAAAGCTGGCAAGAGCAGTATCAGTAGTGGACATTCTAATTTGTAGGGTATCAGGTTCATAAATTGCGGCCCAAAACCTTCGGGTCCAGAACTTGAGTGAATCACCTGCTAAAACAGGAATTTGCGGGGTTACTAACCAATCCTCACCTCCTGTAACTTCCCAACCTATTATTGCACTACCAGTACCAGTATGAGTGATAGTACCTGCTTTCATCCACGCAACTCCACCAAGTATATTTTTTGCATGCCATCCTGCCGGAGGAAAAGTTGCACTTTCAAAACCTTCATTTAGTGTCTGTGCAAAACTTGGTAAAGAGCTCAGAATAAAAAATGAAAAGAGTAAACAAAGTAATTTTTTGTTCATTTGGAACTCCAGATAATTGTTGATATGGTTTTTTAATGAATTTGAAAATCTTGTTATATAAATTTCTTATTTATATAAGGATAGTCATTTATTCATAGAAATAGTTTCTATACACAAATATTACTTGTCTAACTTAATAATTTTTAACATAAGAAACATGCATTTATAATAAAGAGTTGAAATGATCTGGAACTAATGAGAAAAGGGTTCACAAAGGAACCCTGCAATTTGTTCATGTGGGCAATATTCATACTTGATAAATTAAAAAAGCTACTTTTGAAAGAATGTTTCGATGTAACGCTGCCAGCTTACCTCATCTAATTTCTCCATCTCGCCTGAAAAGATCACACCCTCTTGTTCCAACCCGGATTCTTTGCCAACCTGTATCTTCTTCTTTAATGCCTGCAGCCTTTCAATATCTTCCTGATAAAATGCCACGGCTGCTTTACCAATTTTCAGTATAGGTAATTCTGAATCAAGTTCATCTGCATCAATTTCACAAACATAGTTTTTATCGTATGGAGATATTTCGAGGGAATCAAGCTCGCTGTTGATAAATTTGTTTATCTCCTTGACTTTACCACTGACAGGTGATTTAAATGATATTGTTCTCTGACCCTGAGTAATTGTAAATAACGACTGCCCTTTTTTCACAACCATTCCAAGGTTCGGCAATCCGATGGAATCAACTTTGCCAATAATTTTTTTGGCAAAATCATCAATTCCAACTTTAACAGATCCTTCTTCACCAACATTTGCCCAGCAATGACCTTCGGAAATGAATACACCGCCAGGTATTTGAAATTCGGGAGTCTTAGCTCCAGCAGTTTCTTTGAGATGTGTAATGTGAACTTTGGGCTTAAGAGTTTTGCTGATTCTGTCTTCTCTTTTAATAAGAAGCTTCTTCACGAACTCAAGAAGTTCATCTTCAGTGAATGGCTTCTGAACGTAATCCATCGCACCGAATTTCATACAATCAACAGCAGTTTCAACGGTTGCAAATCCAGTGATTATCACTACATCAATATCAGGTCGAAGATGTTTAACCGATTTTGTTACTTCGAGGCCGTCCATTTCAGGCATTTTAAGATCAGTGAAAACAAAATCGTAAGAATGAGTTTGGATTAAACCCAACGCTTCTTTTCCCTGCTCAACGGTATCGACACAGTAACCATCCAGAACAAGAATTCTTCTGAAGCTGTCGAGGATAACAGATTCATCATCAACACAGAGAATTCTTGCTTTAGGATTTTCTACTTCAGCACGCTTAAGGGTTTTTGCCTCCCTGCTGTAATCAAGGTTAAGGCTTACTTTCAAAGCTTCTTCCCTTTCCTGAAGAACTTTCTTTTCTTTTACTCTCTTAGCAATATATCGGATAGTAATATCAGCGATGATGAAAACAATTACGGCTAATACAAAAAGTGCCATTGTAACTCCCTATTGAAATTAAATTTCGTAAAAATTTTTTTTCTGCTACTCAAATATAAACCTCTACATCCTGTCTGATGCAAAGGGAACAAGATATTTGGAATCGTACTCCATATTTGATGGTATAACTTTATAAATCCAGCCTTCGAAATACGGATCTTTTTCAAGCAAATTAATATCACTTAGTATTCTTTCATTCCGCTCGATGATTCTTCCACTCACCGGTGAAAGTAATCGATGGGCAAGCTCATCTTCAGTTACCAGATTCGCACAAGAATCTCCCTGGATGATTTCCTCTTCAACTTCCATCAATTCGATATGGATGAGCTTTTCTATTGTCTCTAGGAATAAATCTGTAGCTCCGATTACAGCAGTGCCAACTGACTCAAGATTCATCCAGCTTAAGTTACCTAATCTTTTATATTTTGGCGGTCCCGGAACATATATTATTGAACCCTTATCATTTCTGGATTTTGCGTCCTCAATTCCTTTTTGTACTCTATAGAATTTAATACCTCGACTTATGGCACTGTTTAACTCTTCAAATGTAAATGGTTTCGGAACAAAATCTATCGCACCTTTATAAAGAGATTTGACTGCATTTTC
>JALONF010000027.1 GCA_025455085.1 Ignavibacteriaceae bacterium | reverse complement strand
GTTTTGTTTAATCTGAGCATATACTTCCTAGCGATGTAAAATGACTCAGAACTTGGATCAACCATTCTAACTCTAGTTCTTTTAGTAATAGGATCAAGAATATCTTTAAAATATAATGGAACAAATCTACCGTTCTGAATGGATATCATTGCACCACTTCCGCCATCAAGTATAAATTGTGAAGCTGAGAAACCAAGATCGCGTGTGTATTCCATATCAAAAGGTATCGGATCAGCGCATCTCAATTCATATCCAATATTTTTGGCAACAACGGTTATTTTCAGCCCATATTCTTTAAGCTTTTGTTGAACCTTTATCTTAAGTATTTCACCGAAATTTACTTCAGCAATTCTGATATTATCGTGTGCATCTCGTTCAATATCTACTAACTGATCGAGGTCTTCAATTTTCAATCTCTCAACAATACCTTCTGCTAAAATGGCAACTCCATCCGATCTTCCATAGCTCATTCTTTTAATGATCGAACCAACAAGCACATCAACAACATGATTAAGACCAATTGAGTCACCCGGAAATTCCTCCGGAACTAATGTTATTGTCGATCCGGTAGCTTTACCAATGCCAAGAGCAAGATGTCCGGCCTTTCTTCCCATAGTCACAATAAAATACCAACGAGAGGTTGTTTGTGCATCAACCATTAAACTTTTCACAATTTCAACTCCGATATGCCTTGCTGTTTGAAAACCAAATGTAGGAATACCATGTGGAAGATCAAGATCATTATCAATTGTTTTTGGAACGTGAACAACCTTAATGCGTCCTGCTGCCATTTCATTTACCTTTAACGCACTGAAAGCTGTATCATCGCCGCCGATTGTAATCAGTTTATCTACATCAAGACGTAAGAGAGATGTAACTGCATTTTCAAGATGTCTATCATCTTTAGTAGGATTTGCCCGGGATATTCCGATGTAAGATCCACCACGAAAGTGAATACGGCTAACATTATCAATGTTCAATTCTTTAACGTGAGTGGTGTCCCCTTCCATAATCCACTTGAATCCATCCTTAATTCCTAATACTTCTATACCTTCTACTTCAGCTCTTATAGTTGCTGCACCGATTACACTGTTGATACCCGGGGCAGGTCCTCCACTTACAAGTATTGCTAACTTCTTTGGAGCAATTGACATAGTTATGTTCTTTCCTCTAAATTATTATTATAGAAACCCGTAAACAAAATGCGAATGATTAATGCAGAATTTTTAACCGGGCAAACTTTATCATTAGCTGCCTCACATTGTTTCCTTCGAAGGCTACAGTAGCTTTCACCTGATCTCCTGCACCGGTGACATCAATTACTTTACCCAGACCAAATTTTTCGTGCATCACTCGACTGCCAATTCTTACAACTTTATTTTCCTGATCAAAATCGTCGTAATCTACCGAGTTAAAGTATTCATAGAAAAGTTCTTTCTTGGTTTTTCGATTAGCCTTTCTTCCAATACCGCCGTTTATTTCCTGGATGGTTGATGGTGCGATCTCATCTATAAAACGTGAACGGCTTTGATAAGCAACTTCACCAAAACGATATCGGCTTCTTGCGTGCGATAAGAAAATCTTTTGCTCTGCTCTCGTAACGGCAACATAGAAAAGTCTTCTTTCCTCTTCAACCGTTGAGTCTTCACTGAACCTGTTGGCTAAAGGAAATATCTCTTCTTCTAAACCTGAGATGAAAACAATAGGAAATTCTAACCCTTTAGCACTATGAACAGTTAGAAAAGTAACAGCATTTTTTCTATCATCCTTCATATCAATATCCGATACAAGAGATACTTCTTCAAGGAATTGATCTAGCTTGGCATCTTTGTTAGTTTTTGAATATTCAGAAATTGCAGCCATTAACTGGTTGATATTTTCAAGTCTTGATTGAGATTCAGGAGTATTTTCAGATTTGAACATTTTTACCAATCCCAATTCATCAATTAAAGCTAAAGATAATTCGCCAACAGAGAGAGTGTCTTTAAGATTAATGTACTTCTCTAGAAGCACCCTGAAACCCTTTACGTTCTTTTGAATTCTTTCCTTGATGTCAATAACTTCAAACACACGATTCATTGTTTGAAAAAGAGTCAGGTCATGCTTTCTTGCGAAAGCAATCATGCGTGTAACAGTTGTATTACCAATACCTCTTTGCGGAAAATTCATAATTCGCAGAATACTTTCTTCATCATTCTGATTAGCTATCACTCTCAGGTAAGCGATGACATCCTTCACTTCTTTTCTCTTATAAAATTCAACGCCGCCAATTATGATATAGGGAATTTTTTCCTTATAAAAAATATCTTCCATTGCTCTGCTTTGAGCATTAGTCCTATAAAGAATAGCAAAATCTTTATATGAAAGTTTCTTCTTACTTATTTCCTTCTTGATGTATTTAGCTAACTGGAATGCTTCATCTTTTTCATCTGCACATCGAATTAAAGTAAGCTGTTCGCCATCATTATTTTGAGTCCATAATGTTTTGCTGACCTGATTTTTATTATTCTTAATAACTGAATCGGCGGCAGCAAGAATAGTTTTAGTCGAACGGTAATTTTGTTCAAGCTTGAATAGTTTGTGGTTATTAAAATCTTTCCTGAAGTCCTGCATATTGCCAAGATTAGCACCTCTCCAGCTATAGATGCTTTGAGCATCATCGCCAACAACAGCAATTTTGCATGTTCTTGAAACTAACAACTTGAGCAGCTCATATTGTGCTTTGTTCGTGTCCTGAAATTCGTCAACGAGAATATAATGAAATCTGCTTTTGTACTTATGAAGAATTTTCTCATTTGAGTTGAATAGCTGTATAGGCTTTAACAAAAGATCTTCAAAGTCCATTGAGTTGTTCGCAATAAGTCTCTGCTGATATTCCTCATAAATCTCCGCTATCTTTTCATCTCTGAATCCTTTAACAAATTTCTTTCTGTATTCCGCAGGCATAATCATATGATTTTTCAAAAAGCTGATTCTATGACGGACAGAATTCACAGTCAATCCTTCGATCTCAATATTGAAGTTCAGCATTATATTGCTGACAAGTGAATATGAATCTTCAGTATCATAGATGGAGAAGTTCGGCTTGTAATCAATGTACTTTGCTTCCGTTCGTAATATTCTGGCAAAGATTGAATGAAATGTTCCCATCCAGATAGCTTCAGCTTTTTTACCAACCAATTCAACAATTCTTTGCTTCATTTCATTCGCTGCTTTATTGGTGAAGGTCAGGGCAAGAATTGATTCAGGCTTATAGCCATGTTTTAAAAGGTAAGCAACTTTGTAAGTGAGGACTTTTGTTTTTCCAGATCCGGCTCCTGCTACAATCATTTGAGCTGCGCCGGTATATTCGACTGCTTTTTGCTGATCTGGATTTAACTTCTTTAATTCAATCATTTTGTCCAGGTATTTTTTGAAAAATTGGAAGCAAATATAACTAAACGAATCTCTATTGGAAAGTCAGGTTTTTAGTAAATAATTAAAATTTTTCTGATGATTTCCTGAGAAGGTGCGCAAAAGTTTTCAGCTCTGTTTACCGGTGTGTTAGCATTAATTTGTCTCAATTTTCTGAACCAATTTTTAAAGTGCTAGTTGAATTCTTTAGGAACTGTGAAAATTTTTTGTGGTGGTATCCCTCAAATAAAAAACCCCTCAACTACTGAAGAGTTGCAGGGGTTATAAGGAGAGAACATATGATGCATACTGAAGATGCCAACTTACGTGCCATCCGATGGTTTCATTTGTGAGTTAAAAACGAAGAATATTATACCTCAACAATTAGAAAGATGAATAAAAATGAGAACCGAATAAAAAAGTAAAACACATACTATTTATTGAAAAATTTAAGCTGGACTTGATATTTAAACTTTTATTTACTTTTTTTGTTATGGAGGGTTTTATGAAAGCTATTTATCTAACTATAAAAACTTTGCTGATATTTTCAGTTTTGTTAACAGGATGCAGAGAAATTTTCGGTGACAGAGAACAACCCGAATCAATAGTTCAGGCTCCAACTGAAGGAAATTCTATAAGCGTGTATGAACCTGTCTGGGGCACAATCTATCATCCTGGTGATACAGTTATAATTAAATGGAGCGCACCTATAATAAAAAGGTTGGATATTAGTCTTTATAGAAAAACTGAGTTCAAGTTCACAATACTTTCTGACTCAGAAAATAAAGGTAAAATCAGTTGGGTTGTGCCGAACGAAATTGCTTCATCAAATCATTATTGCATTAAGATAAATAATCATAATAATGCAGACACTTATAATTTCAGCAAACAATTTGGAATTCAGAATTAAAATTTTTTCGGAGTACTATTGTTAGATACAGATCTCAAGGAGTTTGAAGATTATTTATCCGAATTCAACTCTACCCCACAATTTGATGCTGAAACCTGCCGTATTTGCGGAGTGAATCTATCGGATAGTTTATCAGTGAATAGAGTTCCGCTTCTAGAACTTCAATTTGAAAATGAAACCATTGCCACAAAAGCTATAAACATGCTAGAAGCAAAAGGGATAAAATCAAAGCAGTCATCTTCAGGAAAAGAAAAGATTCTTATCCCTGAAGGAAAGCTGGAAGATGCTAAATCAATTCTAAATTCTTAATTGATGATTTCAATACAAACTTATAGATTTAGAATTACGATTAAAATCTCTGTGAAATTTTGTATGTAATTAAAGTCCCCTCCTTTTGGGAGGGGATTTAGGGGTAGACTCATTTCAGCAAAATCATCTTTTTCGTTGAAATAAATTGACCTGCTTTCAGAGTGTAGAAATATATTCCGCTTGCCAGCGATGATGCATCAAGTTCAACTATGTGCACTCCAGGCTGAATCTCATCATCAACAAGACTTCTAACCTCTCTTCCCAGAATATCATAAATTTTTAGATTTACCAATTCTGCATTCGGAATATGGAATTCTATCCTTGTAGAAGGATTAAAAGGATTCGGATAATTCTGCAGCAATGCAAAGTCTGTTGGTATTTTATCTGTGTTTTCAGTTTCCAAACTGGTTACAAAATCAGTTCCTCCGGATAAACATGCAACTTTACCATCTCTGGTTCCTGCTAATATTTCATAACTGAAATTCCCATCAATCGAAGGCATCTTATTAACTGTATACATCCAATCACCGGAGAATGAATGCATAAATATTAGTGAGTCTCCTTTTCCACTGATGCAATAAAAATTGCCGTATCGTGCACCGGCTATTACCTCCTCTATCCCATCCTTATTGATGTCAGGCATCGAAGCAACACCAAACTGATAGTCCATCTGCCATGACCAAAGCAGAGTACCTGTAGCACCGCTTAAACAGTTTAATCCATTTCCAGCAAAGGATGCAATTAGAACATCTTGTATCAAATCACCATTTATATCATTTATCAGAGCTATTTGGATCATCCCGGCTGAAGTTCCCAATGACTGCGTCCAGACTATGCTTCCATTCGTTCCGCTCAGTCTGTGTATCCTGTTGAAATATTCTGCTGCGATAACATCCGATCCACCACCTGGTAGAGATAGTTCAAGCAATTCCTTAGGTTCATAGGAAACCATTGGACGTGTCCATAATGCCTGACCGTTGATTCCATTCAAAGCTCTAACTGCAAGATCAGTTGTTCCATTATTTCCATACGCAATCACTGCATCGGGAAGATTATCACCATTTAAGTCCTCAATAGAAATGATGGTTTTTCCAAATGCAGGATTAGGACCGGGATAATAATGTTCCCAAACAATATTTCCGTTTGTTCCGTTAAATAAATAAGCTCTCTTATAGCCCGTACCTTGGTCGTTTCCATCAGCTATTGCCAGTACATCAGGAATCCCATCTCCCGTAAAATCTCTTTGGACATCAATTGCTTCAAAATCACCCAAGCTATAGTTGATATCATCACCATATTGCCATAGTATCTGACCATTCATGCCATTAAGAACATAAACGTGCTCATTACCACCACCTATCGCAACAACAACGTCATTAAATCCGTCAGCATTAAAATCGTTTGCAATCTGAATTGCATCTTGCACACCGTATTCAAAATTGGCTCCAATTGAACCACAGTTATTATTGTTCGGGCAGCTTGAGAATGTCCATAAAGGATAAGTAATAGCTGAAGCGGCTCCGTCAAGACACATCACCCAATAATTCTCAGTCGCAATAATCACTTCGGAAATTCCGTCGCCTGTTATATCATTAATGTATTTCAAACCTTCGACTCTTGGATCAGCGCTGCTCGTACCGTGTGGAGGGACCTGATACTGCCAAAAACTGTAACCATAGTTATATTCACTGAATACGCCTGTTCCCTGGAAGGAAATTTTAGCAACAGGATTTGTCACATCGTTATTAGAAATTTTCAAAGTATCCACATAAGTGCCTACTTGTGTAGGATAAAAGTATGATGTCAATTGCAATGTATCTGTTGAAAAAATCTGGAAAGGAATGCTTGGTGCTGCATAAGTAAATTCCGGAAGATTAAAATGTAAATCAGAGATTTGAAGAGTTTGATCACCCATATTGATAATTTTAAAGTCCCAAAATGCAATTCCTTCTTCGCCTACCCAAACCGTTCCAAAATTATATGATGTTGCAGATAAGCCAATCCTCGGGCCACTCAATACTCCTTGTCCTCTTAGGTTTACATCTACCACAGGTTTTACTGGATCAGTGTTATAAATCTTAAGCAAGCCCAGGTAAAATGCATATCCGGAAGGAGTGAAGTTAACCGTAACATTCTGAGATCCTCCTGCAGGAATGTTTATTGGAAAGGACAGAGGATTAATCGAAAAACTGTTTCCTGTAACAGTTATTGAATCAATTCGTAACGTTGCTGTTCCTGTGCTGTAGATTGTAAGATTGTAGTTGTAAGTATTTCCAACGGTAGTATTGGGAAAATTAATTGTTGAAACAGGTACAGTTATACCCGGAGTTCCACCGCCGCCAAGATCGTACTTAAATAATTGTCTCCCGGAAGAAGCACCAACTGGTTCAGCTAAGAGCCAGAAGTACGTTCCATCCCATGCTAAACCTCTGGGATTTTGTCTTACACCAGGTGGCTCTGGCACATGAAATGAAAACAGTACTTGCTTAGTAGGAAGCTTTATGGCATAAATTTTTTCATCATCTCCTTCAAACCCATCCATCACATAAAATAATGTATCACCTTTAACAGATATTCCCTGCGGTTGTAATCCTGCAACAAGAATCGTATCCACTATTGTTTTTGTATTCACATTTACTTTGTATAAAGCGGCATCACTGTTCGGATAGTAACAAGAGACCCAAATACTTGTTCCATCCCAACCAGCACCACCAAGATATTTTGTTCCGAATATTTTTATTGAATCAAGAACATTTCCTGAAGCATCAACTTTGAATAATCCATGAGTAGAGCCTCTTCTTTCAAGATACCAAAAATTTGTTCCATCGTGTGCAATACCTTGTGAATATTTCATAACAGGGTAATTAATAGTTAATTGATCCACCTCAATCCCTGAGCTATTAACTGCTTTAATAATACCGTTTCCAGTAGTACTGGAGCCAGAAGATATCCAGTATTTACCGTCATTATAAACAAGCCCATATGCTTGAGTATAAAATGTACCGCTTGGAAGATTTATAGTTTCTAAAAGCGTTTGTGATTGAGAGAGAGAGGAAGTAAGAAGTAGACAAAAAAGTAATAACTTTTTCATAATTAACCTCGTTAAATATTTTATAAAGGATTTAAGGGGAGTCAGTTTTTTCTTGGATTATTCTTTCTCCACTCTTTTATGTATCCTGCAATGTTTTTAGTAGACGCACCGGGAGTAAATAATTCGCCAACTCCAATATCATTTAATTTCTTAATATCTTCTTCAGGAATAATTCCGCCGCCAGTAAGAAGTACATCATCTAATCCTTTTTCATTCATAAGATTTTTTATTTTTGGCAGGATCGTCATATGTGCACCTGATAGTATGCTTATCCCGATGACATCAACATCTTCCTGAATTGCTGCCTCAACAATCATCTCCGGAGTTTGTCTTAATCCTGTATAGATTACTTCCATACCGGCGTCACGTAAAGCTGCGGCAATTACTTTAGCTCCACGGTCATGGCCATCCAGGCCAGCTTTTGCAACGAGCACTCTTATTTTTTTATCCATTATATATGTCCTTATATTTACTAATGAATGAACGAATTTGCTCTCCGTATTCCTGAAGTGCACCCTGACTATAGTTCCTAACTACAGGTTTCAGAGTGAAGTCCTTATCGAAACGGGGAATGATATGAAAGTGAAAATGGTAAACTGATTGTCCGGCAGGATTTCCATTATTTGAAATAACATTAAAGCCATCTGCATTCAGACTTCGTTTAACCACTCCTGCAATAAATTGAGTCGCGTGAATAAGCTTGTCAAGCTCATCTTTAGGAACGGTAAGGAAATTGTCGAAATGTTTTTTAGGAATAACCAGTGTATGACCATAATTTACCGGTTGAATATCGAGGAAAGCTAAAACGTGTTCGTCTTCAAAAATAATTTCGGCTTCCGATTTACGGTCCTTAATATTACAAAAGATGCATTCCATACTTCCAAAAATAGTGCTTAAAGAATCTTAAGACAATGCTAAATCGTTAAATTGTTCTATTACTTTATTGCTTAATCACACTTCTTTATCAACAATGTGACAGTACAGCATTAAAACAATATATATGCAAGTATGACTCTCTGCCATCAAACATGTTTGAGATAAGATTTTAATTTTGGAAACGCTCCATAAATACCACCAGTGTGAAGGAAAACAATTCGCTTCCCTTTTTCTTTTTTTAAGACGAGATCGTTAAACGCACAAAAAGCTTTCCCAGTATAAGCAGGATCTAAAAGTATGCCTGTCGAACCGGCAAATTCAGTAATGAGTTTTATCTTATCTTCAGAAATATTTTTATATCCCTCGGTTGAATACCCATCAATTATTTCAAGTTTGCTCTCATCAATAGAACACGCAAGCTTAAAATCTAAAATCACACCTTCAGCAAGTTGCAAGATTTTTTTTCTGATTATTTCTTTTGGAAGAAGCACATTCACAGCTAAGATTTTTACTTTGGCTTTATTCAATGCTGCTCCGACTAAAAGTCCTGCAGCGGTTCCACCAGAGCCGCAAGCTGAAAAAATTCCATTAATATTTTTCAGATCAATTTGTTTTTTCAATTCATTCATAAAAGAAATATATCCCCAAATACCTAAAGTTGAAGAACCACCAGCAGGAATGACATAAACTCTTTTTCCTTTCTTAATAAGCTTGCGTCTTTCTTCAGTCATTATCTCATCAACATTATCAAACTCACTTTTATTCAGATAAGAAATTTCAGCGTTGTACATTTTATTTAGGAAAAGATTTCCTTCTACATTCCTTTTCTCATTACCCCACAAAAACAATCTTGTATTAAATCCAATCTTTGCAGCAGCAGAAGCTGTCGCACGGGCATGATTTGATTGATCACCTCCGCAAGTGAAAATAATATCCGATTTTAATTTCCTGGCTTCGTAGAGGAGGTACTCAAGCTTTCTTATTTTATTACCAAGGAAATCTGAACCTGTGTAATCATCTCTTTTGATTAAGAAATTTTTACTGCGAAATGTTATTTCTTCTAATGGAGTTGGCAGATGAGCAAGATTAATTTTATCAGGGATTATCATTTTTCTTTTTCCCTTTTCTGGAGCCATTTGTAAAAAGTTCTTGCGCGCTTTAAATCTTCTTGTGTATCCACACTAATGCTTTCATATTCAGTTTCAACAACTTTAATCCTAATATCATTCTCAAGCATTCGCAGCTGTTCGAGCATTTCAGTTTTTTCGAGATCTGTCTGCTTCAAGCTAGTGAACTTCAGCAAAGCTTTTCTTCTGAATACATAAAGGCCAATGTGTTTGTAATAGTCCGTTATCTCCAGCGCCGCTGAATCTGAAATTGCATTCCTTGTATATGGGATAGGTGAGCGGGAAAAGTAAAGCGAATAATTATTATAATCGAATACAACTTTAACTACATCAGGAGAACGGAGTTCTTTAAGAGTCTGAATTTGTTTAATTAAAGTTGCCACTTCGATTGTTTTATCGAACAGGAGCGGTTCAATTGCCTGGTCAATCATTTCACCGCGAATGAATGGTTCATCTCCCTGAATATTTGCAATGATATCTGCTTCTTTATAAATTTTTGCTACGTAGGCAATTCTATCAGAACCACTTGCAATCTCTTTTGGAGTTTCAATTACATCCGCACCAAATCCTCTTGCAACAGATGCAACTTTTGCATCATCAACAGCAATGATGAGCTTCTCAATTAATTTTGATTTCTTTGCACTCTCATAAGTGTGCTGAATCATTGGTTTATCACCAATGGTTGCAAGCGGTTTACCCATCAAACGGGTTGATGCAAAACGAGCTGGAATTATACCAATTATCATCCGCTTAAAAACTCACTCGTTTCTCTAAATAACAAATCTCAAAATACAAATAACAAATAATATTCAAATTTAAAGCTCCAATTTTTAATCAAGATTCATTTAGATTTTTCTATTATAGAAGAAAAGATTTTTTTAAGTTCAATTGCTTCCTGAATTAGACTACTAGCCTCATCTTTATTTGGCAAATCATTGGTTTCATTAATCAATCTAAGAAAGTATTCGCTCTCTTTAGATTCTTTTCTTGAAATTTTAATTCTCATTACAAAATCTTTTTTGCTTAGAGATTCATTTGCCTCCCGGTAGTTAGCACCAACTGAACCTGATGCTTTAATCAATTGTTTTTGATCTTCAAAATTCGCAACAGACTTCGGTAATGTCTTAACAAACAATCTTACATCTTTCGCAAATTGAAATGTCCGTTCCTCCAAATCATATTTTGGTTTTGAATTTTGAGAATTGGTCATTATCATTTATTTGTTATTTGAAATTTGTAGTTTGAGATTTACAAACGTTATTTATGGTTCTGAACTATTATTTCTCTTACCCGATTCATCAAATCAATTTCCTGCTGACGCGTAACATTGCTTCCAGACCCAATCGGTTTATCAAAATGAACTTTAATTGTTCCTCTTCTGATTTTAAAAGTCCCTTTAGGCATAATTTTGTTTGAGCCAATAATTGTCGTTGGAATGATCGGATAACCTACTTGAGTTGCCAATCTGAATGCACCACGCTTAAACGGCTGAATTTCCCCAGTCTTACTTCTCGTTCCTTCTGCAAAAACTACTATCGAAATATTATGCTTCTGCATTTTCACTTTTGCTTCATCAATACTTTTTAGTGCTTTTTCATAATTCTCTCTATCTATCATAACATAAGGACCCATTGCTAGCTGCCATCCAAAAAAAGGAATTTTTGCCAGCTCTTTCTTAAATATCATTGCCATCCTATTCGGAATTGTTTTTTGTAGAACAACGATATCATACTGACTGGAATGGTTTGAAACAAAGACATAAGTTTTTTTCTTATCAAGATTCTCTAATCCAGTAATTTCAAGCTTGATCCCGCTCAACCAGAGAACTCCGCCTGAAAAATATTTTGATAACTTGAAGTAGAGAGTATGACTTCTGTCAGTTAGTGCAAAGATCATTGCAAAAATCGAGCAGATGAATGTATGAATTACAATTAAGAAAAGTTTCAGAGTGGTGATCATGAACTGGTTTCCAGAATTATTTCCGTTTCCGGCTTCATCGGAATAGAATTTCTGATTGCAAAATTCTCAATCGCTTTTAACCTGTTTTTAATTGATGGATGGCTGTAGAAAAACCACTCAACAAATGGATGAGGTTCTTTATCTCCAAGATTCTGTTCAGTCAATTTTTCAAGTGTCTTTTTGAAAGCAAAAGGATTTTTGGTTTCGATAACTGCATACTCATCAGCTTCGTACTCAAACTTTCTGCTTAGAATATTTCCCAAAGGAGTTTGAATTATTCCTATCAACATTGACCAGAGCGCTAGCAGTGGAAGTGCAGAAACTTGAGCAATTGAATCAAACCCAAACCAGTCTAATGAGTTTTGATAAAGTAAAGCAATTATAAAAAGAGTCAGGAAGCTTGAAGCTGTTCCGATAATTATGTTTTTACCGATGTGTTTCTTTTTATAGTGCCCGAGTTCGTGTGCAATAACAGTTTCAATTTCCTCCATTGAATAATTATTGAGCAAGGTATCACCAAGAATTATTCGTTTTGTTTTTCCTAATCCTGTGAATGCCGCATTCGCTTTCTTCGTATTCTTGCTCATATTGAACTTGTAAACATTTTCAACTTTGAGCTTTGCATTTTTATAAGTTCTCATCTTCAAGTGGAGTTATTTTATAGAATATTGGAAAGATAAGGACAGGAAATATTTGTGAAAGAACCACTGAAATAAAAAACATAATTATTGCAAATGGAAGCCACCAAAGTGAGTAAAAAGTATTGAGTACATAGTAAAAAGTGAGAAGGATTGGAATTCCGATTACAAGGGAAACAAGTAAACCTTTCAAACCTTCTAGGATCCATTTCCAAAAAGTTTGGTTGGAAAGATTGTATTTATGTTCGAGGTAAAAGCCCGTGTAATAACTTATCGGGAAAGATAAAACCGATCCTGTAAAGCCAATTACAAGAACAAAAGCAAGAAACAGAAGGTATTGATTTTCTATGAAACTGGCGAGAAAATTTTCCAGAATCAGAATGAAAGAAAAAATCCCCTCCCCTATTCCAATCGCAAGCTTGATGTTATTATATTTTTTAGCACTATCCACGGGAACAAAAATAGTTAAAGGGGTTTAGTGAAGCAATTTAAGAGAGTAAAGTACTGAACAATTATCTCAAATCCTCACAACGGAATTATTCTCAACCCAGCCAACCTTACCATCTGATAATCGTATTTTTACCCATTCATCAAGCTGATCTTCAAGATTTACTTTCAATCCTTCGTGAATTACAAAAGCATCTGTGCTTTTTATATCAGGAGAGGTTTTTACTGTAATTGATTGTTCGATAACAACTCCGCCAATTAAAGTTTCTTCTCTATTGATTTTAACAATTAATAGTGAAACTGTAATTGATAAAATGATCAACGTTCCAAGCCCTGAAAAAAGAATTAGTTTCTGTTGAAAAATTGTCTTTGCAAAGAAATAAGCGACGATCAATATCATTAACAATAAATAGAATAAAAATACGACGTAGGTCCATCCGTTAACTGAAAGTGAGGCAAGAAGCGAATCCCACCATTCAAAGAGAAAGAATGTCGGCAATGGTTGGATCCTGTCCACCGTACTAAGGTTTGCAAATGCTAGGTTGTGCTTAACATCTTCATCAGTGGGAGATTTTTTTAACGCTCGTTCATAGTTAAGTATTGAATAACCCAGCTTGCCTATTCTGTAATATGAATTTGCAAGATTGAAATAAAGCGATGTTCCTTCAAAACCATCACGTCTTAACTCTTCATAAATATTTATTGCTTTATCAAACTCACCGTTCCTATAGAAAGCACTTGCTTGCTGCATTTGCTCATCAATATTTTGGGCAAAAGATGTATCAGTAATACTTAAAAGTAAAAAGAGAAGTATCGTTAAAGTTTTACAAACGATTGAACCATTGTCAGTCTGAGCCTGTCGAAGGCTGACGATTTTAAAAGTATCACACTTCGACGAGCTCAGTGTGACATTAATATTTTTTATTGAAACAATATTCTGGCTCTCAGACATATTTCTTCTCGCCGATATTCTTTTCAAGATTGATGATAACATCAGCAATTTCATCGTACATATCCTGCATTGCTGCAGATTTTTCAGCGCCGGGTGCAAATCGTACAAACTCGCATTTCCCGGCTCCGGCTTTTAACTCGGCTATCAGCTCTTCGGTAATATTTCTCTTCCGTAATTCTTCTGAAGCCCGTTCAACAGTAAATTCTGATTTGGATATGTGCAGCTTATCTTCAAGATAACCAAACAGTGCAGTTGATAATTCAGAATAAAATTCTTTGTGATTCTGCGAATCCATCAATTTCTTAGCTGACTTCAATCTGTTCTTTGCTACCTTTTGTGCTTTCTGATAACGGAGCAGAACAACATTTCCATGAAGCTTATCGTATTTTCTTTTCCATCCAATCACAACCAAACTTATTGCAAACGGAAGAACACCAGCAATTATAAATCCGGTTGAGTTAATGATAAAATTTTCTTTCTTTTCTACATCTTCAAAAGATGTTTTGATATATCTAATATCATTGCCGAGTTCTTTAATATCTTCTTTACCAACATATTCATTTGATGCCTGCTTATCTCCAGGTTTGATATCAATTTTAAATGGTTCGGATTTTAAAGTAACATACTTTTTCTTGTTCGGATCGAAAAAAGTAAATTCAATCGGTGGAATTTCTCTCAATCCGACAACTCTGGGGACAAATAAATATTCGCCTGATTTACTGCCGGATACTATTCCTTTTCTGTTAATCTCTTCGTTTATTTTGGGTTCATATTTTTCAAAACCATTTGGAAGATTTAATTCCGGCAAATCAATAAGCTTTATATTTCCTGTTCCTGAAATATTAATATTCAATGTAAGCGGTTCATTGGATTTGACAGTGGTATTATTAAGATTTGCATTAAATGTATAATTACCGACTGCACCTTTGAACATTTCAGGCTGACCATCAGGCAAAGGCTGAACATCAATCTTAACAACGTTGGATTTAGCGTTGAACTCATAAATTTCTGATCTGCCAAATGGATCACCGAAAAAATCATCCCAGATGCTTTTACCGCTTCTCTGCTTCTGAATCTGAACAGGAACAGATAATTCAAAGGGAGTTACTTCAAGTGTTCCGGTTTGTGTCGGGAAAAGTGCAACCCGTTTTAAAACACCAACTCTGAATTGTTTTCCTTCTATTACCTCAGTTGTGAAATTAATATTACCAGATGTTTCCAATTCTTCCGCCCAAAATCCCTGATACTGTGGTAACTTGTTCACACCCATTTGTGAAGCGATACTCAATCTTGTATAGAGTTTATATGTAACAGTTATTTGCTCACCTTTGTAAGCTCTTGTTTTATCAACAATGGCTCTTACATATAAATTCTTGGCAATTTCGTCAGTAGAAATTTGTGTGTCACCCTGTTGCTGCTGTTTGGGTTTATCCGCACCTTTTACAACTGTAATTTTAATAGGTTCAGTTTTGTAAGTATTTCCTGCCTGTTCAATGCCTGCCGAGCCAATTGTAAAAGTTCCTACAGATTTCGGCTGGACCACAAACGAATAAGTTAACGATGCGGATTGAGCACCATTAATAATTTGAATACTGGTGGATTGATTAGGACCTGAAAGGATTAAAAAATTTTCAAAGGCAGGCGGAGAAAATTTAGAGAGATTGTTAATGCTCTTTCCTGAAAAGGTAAATGACACCTGAAATCTTTCATTATCAGCAACCGTAGTTTCGTTAACCGAAGCAGTAAAATCCTGAGCAAAATTTGTCTGTAAAACTAAAAAAATATAGCAGACAGAAAGTAATAAAAAATTATTTGCTTTGACTTTTAACATTTGACGTTTGACTTTTTCCCTCACCAATCTTTCTCGGTTTTAACTCTCTGACCTTTAATCTTTCTCAATTGCTTCTGCAAATCCTTCTCATTGTTCTTCAGTGCTTCAAGAATTTTTTCAGCTTCCTGTTTTGTTAATTCCTGCTCTTTTTGCTCTTGGGATTGCTGCTGTTGTTGTTCCTGCTGCTGTTGATCCTTGTTCTGCTGCTGCTGGTCTTGCTTTTGTTGATCCTGCGGTTGCTGCTCTTTATTTTGATCCTGATTTTGATCTTTATTCTGGTCATTCTGCTGCTGATTCTGATCAGGATTGTTCAACATATTTAATGCGTATGAGAGATTGTACTTTGTTTCCTGGTCTTTCGGATTAAGTTTCAATGCCTCTTTATAAGCACTGATGCTTTCTTTTATCTTCTTAGATTTGAGAAGAGAATTACCAATGTTGTGGAATATCTTTGCTTTCTCTTCATCACTCCTCGCATTTACAAAAGCTGATTGAAATGTTTGGATTGCTTCTTCATATCGCTCCTGTTTATAATATGCGTCACCGAGATTAAACTTCGCTTCGAAACTTTCCGGAGATTTTTCTGTCCCTTTTTTGAAATTTACTTCTGCATCTGCGAACTTCTGTTCTTTGTAGAGATCGACACCATCGTTTATTAGTCCTCGAGTAGATTGTGCCAACGAACTTGCTGAAATCATAAATATCAACAAGCCTATACAATAACTCACATTGAATCCCTCTCTTACAGAGAGAGGGACTTTTAAACTCACTTCTTCTCTCATTAAGAGAAGGGAACGGAGAATGAGTTCCCACCTTTTCTTTTTAAATCTGCAATCTGTAAGTAATTTCAATTCAAATTCCTTCATTGTTCGAGTCCTAATTTCTTATTGATTCTTGCGTATAAAGGTGATTTCTTTTCTGAAATAAAAAACTCAAGCACCAGAAGCAACAGTGCTGGAATTAAGAGATAATAGAATCTGTCTTCATAGTCAGTTACTTTTTTGACACCGAATTCGGTTTGCTCAAGTTCAGAAAGTTCTGAATAAATTTTATCAAGATGATCTTCATAGTTCGTTCCTCTATAATATTTTCCGTTACCGTCAATTGCTACTCTTTTCAAAATCTCTTCATCAAGTTTTGTCAGTACAGTATTTCCTTCGTTATCTTTTTTAAATCCAGTCAATTGATTTCTGTTATTGTAAATAGGAATCGGTACCCCAGACTGTGCACCCAATCCAATCGTATAAATTTTTATGTCTCTCGATACTGCACTTTCAACAGCCTTTTGGACGTCACCTTCATGATCTTCGCCATCAGTAATTGCAATGATTACTTTCTGAGTGCTCAATGTGTCGAATGAAGCTGTTGCAAGATTAATTGCCGAGGCAATGGCTGTTCCCTGAGTTGGGACAGAATTCACATCAACAGCCGAGAGAAATAAGTTTGCGGCTGAGTAATCAGTTGTGAGTGGAATTTGAATGTATGCCTGTCCGGCAAAAATTATTAGTCCAATTCTGTCTCCCCGAAGCTTGTTAATAAGATTTGAAATCTGATACTTTGCTTTCTCAAGCCTGTTTGGTTTTATATCTTCAGCCATCATACTATTAGATACATCAAGAAGAATAAATACATCAATACCAGTTTGCTTGACTTCCTGCATCTTAGTACCGACTTGAGGATTTGCGGCTGCAAATATGAGACAGGTTAGCGCTAACAATATCAATGCAAACTTTGTCCATCTTTTTAAATTACTATCAGTCGGGAATAAAGTTTTGTGCAGTTCTTTATCAGCAAAATTCTGGAGCAGTTTCTTCCTGTTTCTGCCAAGATACCAGAACAACGCAACCAAAACGGGAAGCAGGTAAAGTAAATTCAAGTATTCAGGATTTGCGAAACGAAACATAGTTCTATGGTAACTTTCTTAGTATGGTACGAGATAATCCAAGTTCAACAAGTAATAGAATGAGACCTCCCCACAACCAGCTAAGATATTTTTCGCTGGCGTTTTTGTAGGAAGTTATTTCAATTTTAGTTTTTTCAAGCTTGTCAATTTTTTCATAGATCTCAGCCAGTGCACGATTGTTTGTTGCGCGGAAATACTGACCTCCCGTTATTTCAGCAATCTCACTTAGTAAAGCTTCATCAATTTCAACAGGAACCATTTGGTATCTTGTTCCAAAAGGAGTTTGAACTGGATACGGTGCTTCGCCTCTTGTTCCAACACCGATAGTGTAAATTCTTATTCCGAATGCTTTGGCAATATCTGCAGCACTTCGAGGATCAACTTCACCAGAGTTATTAACTCCATCCGTTAATAGAATGATGATTCTGCTTTTTGCATCGCTCTCTTTTAATCTATTCACACCGTTAGCAATTGCATTTCCAATTGCAGTTCCATCCTGAATTATTCCGCTGCGGATATCAAGAAGTAAGTTTCTTAGCACATTGTAATCAATAGTTAATGGGCATTGGGTGAAAGCTTCACGAGAAAAAATAACCAATCCAATCCTGTCTGAAGTTCTACCTTCAACAAAATTATCAATTACATTTTTAGCAGCTTCTAGTCTGTTTGGTTTGAAGTCTTCAGCAAGCATACTTCCTGAAATATCCAAAACCATTGCAATATCAATTCCTTCTGTGGTTACATTTTCACCTGAAGTAAAACTTTGCGGTCGTGCTAGCGCTATTATCAGTAATGCGATTGCAATTAATCTGACAGCAAAAGGTATGTGTCTCAATCTTTCCCGAAATGTTGCCGGAACATCTTTAAATATATTTATGGATGAATATGTAACTGAGGATTGAACCTTCATCCCTCTGAAGATGTACCAAGCTATCATCAAAGGAATAATCAAAAGAAAATAGAGAATCCAGGGGTAAGCAAAAGTAATTCCGCTAAACATTCTGCACCTCTTCTTCGACCTGGACAGCCTGGCTAGTAATAGTATTGTTAACGATTTCTTTTGCCTGCTTCATCATTGCTTCATTCACTGAAGGCAGAGGAATAAACTTTGCGAATTTTACGAGGTCAGCGTTGTTTAAAAATTCATTTGTGATGCTTAAAATATTTTCAGCCGAAGGAACTTTTTTAAGCTGCTGCATCTGTTCGGATGTTGTTAGTTCAAGGGCAGCAAGATTAAATCTTTCTTCAAAATAACCGCGGATAATACCTGTTATATTTGAGTGATATTCTTTAACCAATCCTTTCTGCCAAAGCTTTTCGTTTTCAAGATTGTCAAGAGCTGTTAATGCCCTTACGTGTGCTGGAATTCTAATAATTTTTTTCTTTACTGGCTGCTCAGTTTTTTTCTTTTTATATCTTCTGTAGAAATAATATACAGCCGCTAATATCAGCAGAACAATTAATGATATCAGAAGGATAAATTTCCAATCAAGTGGAATGGTTAATGGTTCTTTTACATCCTTAATTTCTGCTTGCTGCTCAACCTGAACTGTATGAACTGAAAAAGTAACAGGATTTGATAGTGCAATCTTTTCTTCATCACTTCCCTGCACCTTATATCGAATTGCAATAGGAGGAATCGTAACCGAAGCTGAATCATAAAATGAAATTATATATACAAAATTTGAAGACTTAATACCATCATTTTCAACTGACTGAGGAGGAAGCTCTTTAATGATTTCAACTTTTTTAAGGCTGTCCCTTATGAAAGGTGTAACAATCTGAATATTTTTTTCTGCTCTAATTTCCAGTGTATAATTAATATAATCACCAACAAGGTAATCACTAGAATCAACTGAAGCGAGAACTGAAACAGATTGAGCAGAAAGATTTATGCTCAGGAGAATCAGAAGAGCAATATATTTAATTACTCTGCTTACCATCTTCTCTCACGCATCCTGAAAAAGTTAATGAGTGGAGTAATATAATTTACACCTGCCTGCACGTAAACACTGTCTAATCGGCTCGTAATAAATAATGATTTTCTTTTAGTTTGAATTTCCTGTCTTCTTTTTCGAAGAGCTTCCTGAACACGTGTGCTGCTAGTATCAATCCAGCGTTCTTCGTTGGTTTCAGCATCGGTCAACTTGATTAAACCCATTTTAGGAATCTCAGATTCACGTCTGTCATCGAGTACAATTCCAATCAGATCATGCTTCTTTCCAACAACGCGAAGAATTTTTTCATATCCGTCATCCATAAAATCAGAAAGCAGAAAAACAATCGATTTTTTTTTAATTGCCCCATTCATAAACTCTAATGCTGATCGAAGGTTTGTTTTATTTCCTTCCGGCTGAAATGAGAGGACATCGCGGACAATCCTGAGTACGTGAGAGTTCCCCTTTCTTGGCGGGACAAATTTTTCAACTTTGTCTGTGAATAAAATCAATCCCACTTTATCATTATTCTTCAACGCAGAAAATGCAAGTATTGCACTAAGTTCGGCTGCTACTCTTTGTTTTGTTTTCGAGAGAGAACCGAACATTTGCGATCCGCTCAAATCAACCATCAATATAACTGTTAGTTCCCTTTCCTCTTCAAATATTTTTACAAATGGATGGCCGAATCTTGCGGTTACATTCCAATCAATATTTCTGATATCATCACCAAACTGATATTCACGCACTTCAGAGAATTCCATTCCTCTTCCTTTGAAGACAGAATGATATTCACCTGAGAAGACCTGGTTAACAAGCCCCTTTGTCCGGATTTCAATTTGTCTTACTTGTTTTAATAATTCTTTAGTAAGCATTTAACCTCAGCTAATCCTATCATTAATAATTAGAGAGAATTTTTGCATAAACATCTCCCATCCTTACGGCACTTCAACTTTGTTTAAAATTTCACTTATAATTGATTCAGAAGTAATCTCCTCTGCTTCAGCTTCATAAGTAACTGCAACCCTGTGTCTCATTACATCATAGCAAATCGCTCTAACATCTTCAGGTATTACATATCCTCTTCGTTTTATAAAAGCCATAGCTTTTGCACCGAGTGCAAGATTTATTGTTGCTCTTGGTGATGCACCATAACTAATTAGTTCAGCCAATTTATCTAATCCAAACTGTTTTGGCTTACGGGTTGCGAATACTATATCAAGAATATACTTTTCAATTTTTTCGTCAATGTAAACTTCCTGAATAAGCTGTCTTCCCTTTAGAATATCGGCAGGAGAAATAACTGGATTTGGAGTTCGCATTGTATCATTAATATTATGCCTCATTATCTCCAGTTCTTCTTTGCGATCAGGATATGTGATTTTTATTTTCAGCATGAATCTATCAACCTGCGCTTCAGGAAGCGGATAAGTTCCTTCCTGTTCAATTGGATTTTGTGTTGCCAGTACAAGAAATGGTTCATCAAGTTTAAATGTTTGCTCTCCGATAGTTACCTGTCTTTCCTGCATTGCTTCAAGTAATGCACTTTGAACTTTTGCAGGCGCTCGGTTAATTTCATCAGCAAGTATAAAATTTGAGAAGAGTGGACCTTTTCTTATAAAAAAATTTCCATCCTTCTGATTATAAATTTGTGTTCCAATTAAATCAGCAGGAAGAAGATCTGGCGTGAATTGTATTCGCTGAAATTTTGCTTTCATAGCTGCAGCGAGTGTTTTGATTGCAAGCGTTTTTGCAAGTCCGGGTACACCTTCAAGAAGTATGTGCCCGTTTCCCAGCAAACCAATCACAAGTCTCTCAACCATTTCTTTTTGACCAACGATAACTTTCCCGATCTCCGAAAAAAGCAGATCAACAAAAGCGCTTTCCTGTTTTATTTTTTCGTTAAGTTGCGCAATATCCACTGTGAACCTCTTAATATTTATAAAATGTGATAAATTTAAGGAATTTAAGCCGAGGGCTTGTCAGCCTCTAACTGAAAATATGATTAGACGGGGGTAAAATTATAAATGTTGCGTTTTCCAATCAAGAATATAATAATGACCATCTTTGGAATATTGAAGATTAAACGTTTAGTCTCGAATTATAAATCAGAATAATCTTGCATTATTCAATGCTAAAGGAAGGTTCATTCATCTTTAAACTCAAACATAACAGTACTGTGTTGCGATTATAATTAAATTTGAACCGATGAAAATATTCATTTCAATACTATTGTTCAGCTTAGGTCTATCTTATGCGCAGAGCAACTATATAGCTGTGATTAGCAATCCAGAAGTTGGTCTGCAGAGCAACGCAATGAATCTTCTGGAAGTTGTCGAGGAGATAAATAAGCAGCAAAATATTTCACATGTGGTGGTTATCGGTAACATTACAGCTAATGGAAAGTTTGATGAATTTGTCTGGGCTCAGGAAATACTAGATGGACTTATTGCCCCCTACTATGTAGTTGGCGGCGAAAGAGATTATTTACTTAGTGAAGGTAAAGGCTCTGAAATTATTTTGCTTTGGGGAGATGATAAGTTTTTCCATTCAGAAAATAATTTTTCATTCGTTTGTGTTAATTCCTTTTTACCTGAATATCCTTCAAAGGATTATTTCAGTACTGAAACACTAAGCTGGCTTGGTGATATTCTTTCAAGCAGTAAATCTGCCCAATTAATTTCGTTTTCATATCATCCAATTCAGACTACAGAAAATTCTTCTCAGTTTCTTGGACAGGTGAAACAGAAAAAAATATTTTCTTTCATCGGGAAAGAAGATAAGTCCAAGGTGAGTAATTCAATTTTTGAAGGGCTTTATTTGAACAGGAAAGACGGCTGGGGTTATTTGCTGGTCTCTACAAACAGAGATTCAATTTATATCAAAAAAATTCTCAGTGACGAAATAAAGAAAAAAGTTAAACCTGAAATGCTGAGAAGAGCTTTTACCAAACCACTCATTGTTGCTACTAAAGAACAGACATCATTTATTTCATCAGAAAGTAAATTGTGGTCAATCGGAGTGAATAAGACTAAAGTAACTTCTTCTGTAAATGATGCCGAAAATATTTTCAGTGTTTTCAAAAATGGTTTGGTGCTTTGTATGGATAAGCAAGGCAAAGAACTATGGAGCTTTGAGACGAATGAAAAGTTATCAAGTCAGCCTGCGTTGGAAAAAGACCTGCTTGTCGTTACATCCGATGATGGTGATATAATCACGATTAACATAAAGACAGGAAACCCATATCAAATTATCGGAATTGGTGAAAAGATAACAACAGGAGTATCCTTGATTGATATTGAGGAAGGAAAGTCTTTGACAAAGGCAGTTGTCATTGGAACTGAATTCGGCAGCTTACTTTGCTATGATTTGTATTCTCTCGATCCAATCTGGACGCAACAGGTATCAGGTATGGGAGAAAGTGTTCAGCTTGTTTCGAATATTGTTTCCTCAAACAATAAAATTTTTGTGCAGGATAATTCAGGTACGCTGTATTGCTTCTCGGCAATAAATGGGATGCTTATCTGGCAAA